>DASZWQ010000150.1 GCA_035546535.1 Pirellulales bacterium
GCGTTGGCCGAGCCCAGCTTCCCGGCGGCGCTGGCGGCTCTGTTGCACGTGCTGGAGCCCGAGAAAAACGCTCCCGGGTCGGCACCCGCAGCTTCGTCAGCCGTACAGACGGCGAACGAGGTCGGCGAGCGCTGGCGACTGTCGAACAAAGAACGCGAATTGACGGTCTGGCTGCTGGAACATTATGGTCGCTTGCGCCAAGCCGCCAATCAGCCCTGGTCGGCCGTCCAGCCGTTGCTCGTCGATCCTGGCGCAGCCGACCTCATTGCGCTGCACGAATCCGTGGAATCGGCTCGCGGCGGCTTGCACGCAGCGCAAGCGCGGGAGGATGCCGCGTTCTGCCGGCAGAAGCTCGCCCTGCCCAAGGCCGAACTCGACCCGCCCCCGCTTTTGACCGGGAATGACCTCTTGGCGCACGGCGTGCCGAAAGGCGTGATCTACAAACGGTTGCTGGCCGGCGTGCGCGCCGCCCAGCTCGATGGCAAGATCCGCACGCGCGACGAGGCGCTGGCGCTAGTCGATCGGCTTCTCCGCGATTCGCAATAGTTTGCAGCACCTTTACACCCGCCGATCGGCGACCTACGATCTAGCGCCGCAGGTGTTTCAAGGTTTTTGGCGTTCTTTGACCGGAGACGGGTCGCGTGGAAATCGATTTTCTTAGCGTGTTGTTCCGTTGGATGCACATTCTGCCGGCGATCATCGCCGTCGGTGCGACGGTCTTCATGCGCGTGGCCCTCGTGCCGGCGCTAGGAGAATTGCCCGACGCCGAGCGACAGCGGTTTCACGAGGCGATTCGCGCGCGGTGGTCGAAATGGGTCATGGGCTGCATCACCTTTCTGCTGATTTCCGGCTTCTATAACTTCTTCACGCTGAATGCCAAGTATCAATTTCCGAAGCTCTATCATCCGCTGTTCGGCATCAAGGTGCTGTTGGCGCTCGCCATCTTCGCCATCGCCAGCATCCTGGCGGGCCGGTCGAGCACCGCGCAGCGCGTGCGGAAAAACCCGAAACCGCTCTTGAACCTGAACATTGCCCTGGCCGTGCTGTTGGTGTGCATCTCGGGCGTGATGCGGAATATCACGATGAACTCGCCGCTGAAGGCGAGCACTACACCAGCCGCCGCCGCGGCACCCGAGCAACCGTAACCCGCAGCGCCGATTGATTGACGCTTTCCCTGACCGGCAAGGAACGAGCCGACGACGATGGACAAAAAGGCCAAGAAACGCATCGACCTGTTGAACACGCGTCTGCAAAAGCTGCGCTTGCAATTGGCCGGCGCGAAGAAGCAGATGGACGAACCGGCCGAAGTCGCGCGGCTGGAAAAAGAGCTGGCCGAGGTCACGGCCGAGCTGGAAAAGCTCAAGAAGGCCTAGCGGCCAATGGCCGTTCCAAGCCGCGACCTGGTGCGTGTAGCCGTTGTATTTGTAGGGTGCTCTGCGAGCACCAATCGGTCGTTAATTCTTGGTGCGCGCAGCGCACCCTGCTAACTGACGAGTACGGCATTCGTAGGGTGCTCTGCGAGCGCCTGAATCGCTAAGTAAGCCCTGGTGCCGTGGCGCACAAATAAACCGGCGGTGAATGCACAGCGCCATCCACCGCCGGCTCGCACGGAGAATATCGTTACATCGCCGCCAGCGGCCGGCGGCGCACTCGCCATGGACCGCGGGCGGAAGCCGCCTTTACGACTTAGCGGTACACGGCGGCTTCGTCGCGCCCGTCGCCGTCGAAGTCACCGACGACGGGCGAGGAATCTGGCCCGCCGAACGTGAATTCCGTGATCCGCAGTTCGCCATCGCCGTCGGTGGCGATCGACCAGTTGCCGTCGCGATAGATGCCGATCTCGTCGCTGCCGTCACCGTTAAAGTCACCGGCGAAGGGACGATCGCCCGGCTGGCCGAAGTCCTTCTCCAAGTCGGCTTCGGTGATCTGCCCGTCGCCGTTTAAGTCGATCGTCCAGTGCCCGTCCTGAAAGAGGGCCACGGTGTCGATTCCGTCGCCGTTGAAATCGCCGGCAACCGCCTGGCCTCCGGCGGTGCCCAGGTTTTGCACGAACTCGACCGTGTCACTGCGGACAAAGCCCGCCGCGCCGCGCTTCAGCAATCGCGTTGGCCGCGCGGCGCTCGCATCTTCACTTTGGTTCGCGAGCGCGGCGTCGTTGTTGGCGTCCGGCAATCCGCTGTCAGCAACCGAGGCGTCAGCCGTGGCCTGCGGTCCGTAGACGCCGATATCGGCCTTGCCATCACCGTCCCAATCGCCCACCAGCGGTTGATCGCCGGCGCTTCCGAGCTGCGCCCACAAATCGTCCTGATCCCACGTGCCATTGCCGTTGAGATCGATGAACCACTGACCATCGCGAAAGATGCCAAACTCGGCGTCTCCGTCGCCGTCGAAATCGCCGGCGATCGGCTGCACGTTGTTGGCACCCGCTACGAGTGCGGCTGCGTCGTTGTGCTCGTCGCTCTGGGCTTCATCATCATTGCGCAAGGAGAATCGCGAACGATCGAGCTCGGGCAGTTTCTGCGAAAACGGATCGCTGACGCCGGCCGGCAACTGCGTGATCTGCCCCGTGGCCAGCTCCGGATCGCGCGGCGCGCCGCCGTTAATGACGCTTAAACGCACCGAATAAACCGGCGCCGCGTTTACGTCGCCCGTCGCATTCGGACCGGCGTCATTGGCCAGGCCTACCGCGCATAACCAAGGGCTAAGCAGGGCCGCGGACGCGGCCCACAGCAAAGTGCGATGCGCTGGCGGTGCGCTCGCGCGCAGCAGCGCCAAGGGATACGAACCCATGACAGTCTCTCCAGGTGCGATGTGACAATGATGCTCTGACAAGACATGGGGCCGCGTGATGCGGCGTTGCCGGGAACCCGGCAATCGAACTATAGTCCGAACCAAAACCGCAGGCGTCAAAATCTTCACGCAATTCGGAGTGTACCAGTTTTGCAGGCGCGGCCTAGCGTCGCGTGCACAACCGTCAGGGCGAGACGCGGCCTGGCGTTAAGCTGTGACGATTGCGCCACGCCTAACGCCATGAAGAGCGCAATAGATGCACGCTAGCGCGCCTTGAACTCGCGAAGGCGCGCTAGCGTGCGACGAGAAAAGGCCCGGCGCTCAACAGCGCCGGCACACGTTTACTTCGTGGTCGTAGCGGCGGGCGCCGCGGGCGCAGGCGCCGCAGCCGTGCCCACCGATTGGTGGTACACGCCCGGCTCGTCGATGCCGTCGCCGTTCCAGTCGCCCACCACGGCCACGTCGCCCGGCGCGCCAAGTTCGAACAGCTTGTCGCGGGCGTCGAGCACGCGGTCGTTGTTGGTGTCGACGTACCAGGTGCCGGCACGGTAGACGCCCAACTCGTCGATGCCGTCTCCGTTGAAGTCGCCGACGATCGGCTGATCGCCTTCGATGCCGTAGCGGAAATCGTGGTCCGTATCGGTCCACTTGCCGTCGCCGTTGCTGTCCAACAGCCAGCGGCCTTTATAGAACAGGCCGATCGTGTGTACGCCGGTGCCGTGCCAATCGCCGGTAACCGGAATATCGCCCGCCGTACCGTAGTGGAACACGTGATCGATGACGTCGGCGCGATAGTCCCCCTTCGCGGTGTGCTTCAGTGTGCGGAAGCCGAGGGCCGCTTCGTCGGTGCGCGGCGGCACGTTCTTCTTCGGTCCGAGCTTGGTGTTCTCCGGCGCCGGCAGACCGGGTTCGTGGCGGATGGCCGACGGGTCGCCGGGCCAGGCGCGGCCGAAGATGCCGATGTCGGTCTTGCCGTCACCGTCCCAGTCGCCGGTGACCGGCAGATCACCTTCGTGCCCCAGCTTGGCCCACAAGTCTCCCTGGTCCCATTGGCCGTTGTCATCGAGATCGATGAACCACTCGCCGCCGTAGAAGAAGCCGACGTCAGTGATGCCGTCGCCGTTGAAGTCGCCGGTGACGGGGATGCCGTTTCGCATACCGAAGCGGACAAAGCGCTTCACTCCTTCTTCCCCCTTTTCGCCATCGCCGAGCACCCATTCCGAGTTGTGAACGTCGTCCCCTTCCATGGAGAACGGATCGCTCCGCATGCTGATCATCGAGACTTGCGGGGCGGTGGCGTTCGTGCCGCGCGGCTCGCCGGCATCAATGACACTCAAGTGCCATGTGTTCCCGTACGCATAGCCACCGCCGTAGTACAGGCTCAACGGCTGCGTGATCGGGAACGATTGGATCACGGGGATGATAATGATCGGCGTGGGCGGATTGGCCATCGGCTGCAAGCTGGGAATCTGGAACTGCGAATTCGTGATGATGCCGAGCTTCGCTTGTTCGCAGAAGTCGTAGTCCGTGGCGTTGACATTCGAGCCGAGCGGGATGTTCGTGATCGTGTCCACGCCCGCCAAGGTGCCGCCGGCGCTCCCTACGCTGTCGCCGAACTCGGTGAAGCCCTGCGGCTGCACTTCATGCACCGTGTACGTGCCAGGATGCAGGCCCGAGAACTTGTACTGGCCGTTCTGATCGGTCACGGTCGTGCCGACGAGCTGGTTGTTCGAGTCGAACAATTGAATCGTGACACCGGCCAACAGTGGCTCGCCCGGCTCCCACACGCAGTCGCCGTTGAGATCGACGTGTACCATGCCCGAGATGCTCGCGGGGCCCTGCACGCAGAAGTCGTAGTCGGTGGCATTCACACCCGCACCCAGATTGATGCTGCCGATGGTGTCGATGCCGATCAATACGCCCCCGGCACTGCCGACGTTGTCGCCGAATTCGAAGTACCCGGGCGGCGCCACCTCGTGTACGGTGTACGTTCCGGCGCGGAGGCCCGTGAACTTGTACTGACCGTTCTGATCGGTCACCGTGGTGGCCACGACCTGGTTGTCTGAATTGAGCAATTGAATCGTGACGCCCGCCAACAGCGGCTCGCCCGGCTCGTACACGCAGTCGCCGTTGAGATCGACGTGTACCATGCCGGCGATTGTGGCGGGCGGCTGCACGCAGAAATCGTAATCCGTCGCGTCGACGCCGGAGCCGAGCGTGACGTTGCCGATCGTGTCGATCCCTTCCAGCGTGCCGCCCACACTGCCGACGGTATCGCCGAACTCGAAGTAGCCGTTGGGCTGAACTTCATGCACGGTATACGTTCCCGGCTTGAGACCTGAGAACTTGTACATGCCGTTCTCGTCGGTCGTCGTCGTACCGACGACCTGGTTCTGGGCGTTGAGCAGTTGCACGGTGACGCCGGCCAACAGCGGCTCGCCCGGCTCGTACACGCAGTCGCCGTTGAGATCGACGTGGATCATGCCCGAGATGCTGGCCGGCGCCTGCACGCAGAAATCGTAATCCGTAGCATTCACGGCCGAACCGAGCGTGACGTTGGCAATGGTGTCTAGCCCTTGCAGCGTGCCGCCGGCTGAACCGACGCTATCGCCGAACTCGAAGTAACCGTTGGGCTGAACTTCGTGAACGGTATACGTCCCCGGCTTCAGACCCGAGAACTTGTACATACCATTTTCATCGGTGGTCGTGGTGCCGACGACCTGGTTCTGGGCGTTGAGCAGTTGCACGGTCACGCCGGCCAACAACGGTTCGCCCGGCTCGTACACGCAGTCGCCGTTCAGATCGACGTGGATCATGCCCGAGATGCTGGCCGGCGCTTCGACGCAGAAGTCGTAATCCGTGGCGTTGGTGCCCGAGCCCAGCGTGGCGTTGACGATCGTGTCCAGGCCTTGCAATTGACCGCCGGCCGAACCGACCGAATCGCCGAATTCGAAGTAACCCGCCGGCTGCACTTCATGCACTGAATAGACGCCCGGCTTGAGGCCCGAAAATTTGTACTCGCCGTTCTGATCGGTGACCGTCGTGCCCACGACCTGGTTGTTCGAATCGAGCAGTTGAATCGTGACGCCGGCCAGTAGCGGCTCGCCCGGCTGGTAGACGCAATCGCCATTGAGATCGACGTGTACCATGCCGGCGATGCTAGCCGGAGCTTGCACGCAGAAATTGTAATCCGTGGCGTCCTGCCCCGAGCCGGGCGTGGCTCCGACGATCGTATCCAGACCTTGCAGCGTGCCGCCGGCGGTGCCGACGGTGTCGCCGAATTCAAAGTAGCCGGCCGGCTGCACTTCGTGCACCGTGTACGAAGCGAACGGCGCCAATCCGGAGAACTTGTATTGACCGTTCTGGTCGGTGGTCGTGGTGGCGATGACCTGGTTGTTCGAATCGAGCAACTGGATCGTGACGCCGGCCAACAGCGGCTCGCCCGGCTCGTAGATGCAGTCGCCATTCATGTCGACGTGTACCATGCCCGAGATCGAGGCCGGCAGCAGTTCGCCGAAGTTGTAGTTCTGGGCGTTGGTGCCATCGGTGATCGTGATGTTCGTGATACCGTCAGGCGGGGCCAGCGTTCCGCCGACCGAGCCGACGGTGTTTTTGCCTTCGAGGTATCCGGCCGGCTGCGTCTCCTCGACGGTATAGTTGCCATACATCAGATTGTTGAACTGATAGAAGCCGTTGGCATCGGTCGTGGTCGTGGCGACGAGGTTGAGATTCGAATCGAACAACTGCACGGTCGTGTTGGGAATGCCCGGCTCGCCGGTTTCCTTCTGGCCGTTGTTGTTCGGGTCGTAGTAGACAAAGCCGCTGATCTTGCCGGGCAGCGCCTCGGAGAAATCGTTCTGAATGCTGTTGTCGCCACCCTGCAGGACGACGCTGCTGATCGTATTGGGATCGGTCACAGTGCCGTCGGTGACGCCGTTGAGCGTGCCGGCCGACGCGCCGACGCTAAAGTACCCGCTCGGCTGCGTTTCGCGCACCTGGTACTGGCCGGGCTGCAAGTTGTCGAACTTGTACGCGCCGTTGGCGTCGGTCGTGGTCGTCAGGCCGGTGCTGACGTATTCCTCGCCATTCCATTGAAACAGCGTCAGCGAAACGTCGGGGATGCCGGGGTCGCCGGCCTCCTGAATGTTGTCGAGGTTGTGATCCTCGTAGACAACGCCGCTTAAGCTGCTGGGCAGCACGATCTGCGGGCCGCTGGCCAAGGCCCCGGCCGTGAGCACTGACGAAGGCGTGGGATTCGGCGGATCGTAATTGTCCGAGGGCAGGGTCAGGCCACTGCCGGCAAACTTCGGATCGTAGGCGTCGACGAACGTGTCGCTGCTGGTCAAATCGTAGTAGTGCGGCGCTTCGAAGGTGGCCGTCACGTGTGAGCCGGCGAATTCGGCGCCTTCGACGACGGCGCTGGCCGGCGGCGTGAGCCCCATTTCATCGACGTCGATCGTGAAGACCAACGTCTTGCCTGTAGTAAAGCCCGAGAAGGTGAGATCGAGCGTCTGGCCCCCATTCTGTACGGTGACGCTGGTGATCGTGATGCCGTCGCTCGAGACGACCTGGAACGGGTGAAAGCCATATACGCCCGGCCCACCGGCGGCGGTGTTGAAGAACGGGTCACCGTTGGTGAGTCCGTCGCCGGCCTTGTCGGTATTGATCACCAGGTGCGTGAGCTGCGTGCCGGCGGCGCCGCCATCGAACTGGACCTGGAAGGTGTTGGGGATGTTGTCTTCGCCGCTAGCTGGGTCGTAATAGACGACGCCCAGGTTGACGTCGGCGGCCATCAGGCGGCGCTCTTCCATCTCTTCGATGCGGCAGCGATGGTACAAGGTGTTGCCGCGCGAGCGCAGCGAGGCCGTCAATTCGGCGGTGGAACGGCGGCGGGCAAAGCGAAAGACATTGCTGAAAAAGCCCACGATCAACCTCCTTGCGAGCGTGGAACGGACGAGCGCATGAATTGTGTCGCGTTCTGCGAAAGCTACCGCGTCGTCCGTGTGCGGTTTTCTTCGACGACCTTTCCGTCCGTGGCGAGCGGGGTCCACAGACGCACGGAAGTGTCGAATCCTGCCGAGATGAGAATGCCTGTCTCGGCTCGATAGTCGAGAGAGGTAACGCTGCCCGTATGCCCCAATAAGCGGGACTCTTCCTTGCCCGACTTCAGATCCCAGATGCGAATCGTATTGTCGCTGGCACCGGTGACCAGCTTGTCGGGCGTCAGATACTCCAGGGCGTGGATTTTTCCCGGCCGGCTGGGGATCGACAGCAACTCGGCGCCAGTTTCGGGGTTCCACAGCCGCAGAAAGCGGTCGTCTCCGCCCGAGGCCAGTTGACTGCCGTCCAGGGAGAAGCCCAGCGCATGGACGCGCTGGCGATGAGCGACGATGTCGCGCACGACGGCTCCGCTTTGATAATTCCAGACGCGCACACGGCCGTCGCGCCCGGCGGCGGCGAACAGTTTGCCGTCGGGCGAGAACGCCGTCGCGCGAATGTCGGCGCATGGGCCTACCAGTTCACGGATCGCGGCGCCAGAGAATCCGTTGTAAAGACGGACTTTGTCGTCGAAGCCGGCCGCGGCCAGCACCTTGCCGTCAGCGCTGAAGGAGAGGCAATAAATCACCTGCGACGGGCCGGGCAAGGTCTGCCGTAGCTTGCCGGTCGCGGCGTCCCAGTAGAGAACGTGATGGTCGTCGCCGGCCGAGGCGATGATTTGCCCCTGCGGATTGTAAGCGACCGTGCGCACCCAGTCCGAGTGACCACGCAGCTCGCGCACGAGCGCGCCGTCTTCGAGATTCCAGATCCGCACGACGTGATCGTCACCGCCGGTGGCGAACGCCTGGCCATCGGGACTGAGGCTCACCGCCGAAAGCACGGGCGGGCCAGCGGCGCCGGCCGAGGCGCGCATGGGCATGACCCGCGCCGACTGCATCTCGGCCGCCGGCGCGAACCGTGCATGGCCGGCGAGCAAAAGCGCCACGAGCGAAATTCGTAGAGCCAATCGATCAACGCGAACCACGTCACCCTCCTCGGCCTCGCGCCCTTTGAGAATGCGTCCTCGCTAAGACGCTCCCCGATGACTGCCGGCGTAGCGGCCGCATGGGTCCCCTACGTGTTCCTATCGGTTCAAACGGAGGTCTTGCGCCAATCGAAGAAGACACCCGGCGAAGGCGCCTGTTAAACTTTGCCGGTCCGGAAAAAAGTGCGGCCGCAAAGAAGAGAAATTGCCCGCGAGCGCGAAACGGAGCGGAGAATTCCGGGCCTCAAAGAGTCCATGCTACGGACGTGGCCGAGTTCGCAGGGTGCCCTGCGGGCACCAAAAAATGAACGAGGATTCTGGTGCCCGCAGGGCACCCTACCAGATGCAGCGAGATATCGGCAACGGCTTACCGCTTTTCCAGCGGCACGAACTCGCGTTTGGTCGGGCCGGTGTAGATTTGCCGCGGCCGGCAGATCTTCTTACCCGGCGAGGCGTGCATTTCCATCCAGTGCGCGATCCAGCCAGGCAAGCGCCCGATCGCAAATAGCACCGTGAACATCTGCACCGGAATGCCCATCGCACGGTAGATGATGCCGGAATAGAAATCGACGTTCGGGTATAGCTTGCGCTCGATGAAATACGGGTCCGACAGCGCGGCCGTTTCCAAGTGCCGGGCGATTTCAAAGATCGAGCCCTGGATCTTTGTTTTCGCCAGCAGCCGGTCGCACACGCTCTTGATGATCGTGGCCCGCGGGTCGTAATTCTTGTACACCCGATGGCCGAAGCCCATCAGCCGGAAGCCGCTGTTCTTGTCCTTGGCCATTTCCACGTAGCGGGCCACGTCGCCGCCGCCGGCGCGGATTTGCTCGAGCATTTCGATGCACGCCTGATTCGCACCGCCGTGCAACGGTCCCCACAACGCGCAGATGCCGGCCGAGATCGACGCGAACAGATTGGCATTGCTCGAGCCCACCATGCGCACCGTGGACGTGCTGCAGTTCTGTTCGTGATCGGCATGCACGATCAACAGCAGGTTCAAGGCCTCGACGAAATCGGGGTCGAGCTGGTACGGCTCGCTGGGCACCGCGAACATCATCCGCAGAAAGTTCTCGCAGTACCCCAGATCGTTCATCGGATAGACAAACGGCTGCCCGATCGATTTCTTGTAGCTGAAGGCGGCGATCGTCGGCAGCTTCGCCATCAGCCGGTAAACCGAAATCTCCACCTGGGCTGGGTCGCGCGGATCGAGCGAGTCCTGGTAGAACGTCGACAGCGCCCCCACCACCGAGCTGAGGATCGCCATCGGGTGCGCGTCGCGCGGGAAGCCGTTGTAGAACGACTTCATATCCTCGTGCAGCATCGTGTGCCGCCGCAGGTTATTGCGAAACGTCTCGAGCTGCTCGGCGTTCGGCAATTCGCCGTAGATCAGCAGGTAACTGGTTTCGAGAAACCGGCATTCCTTGGCGAGCACCTCGATGGGGTAGCCGCGATAACGCAGCACCCCTTTTTCGCCGTTCAAGAAAGTGATGGCGCTGGTCGTGGCTCCGGTGTTGACGTATCCCTCGTCCAGCGTGATGAATCCGCTTTCGGCGCGCAGATGGCTGATGTCGATCGCTTTTTCCTGCTCCGTCCCTTCCACGATGGGAACGTCGACTTCGACGTCACCCAGGAGCAGTTTCGCCGTCTTCGAGGGGGCGGCGTTTTGATTGGCGACCGAACTCATTGTCAACACTCCGTGGCCGGTAGGCGATCTTGGCGGGGGAGCACGCAGTTTACCGGTGCTGCAGTCATTCTACAAATCGCCGCCGCCAGTATTCATCCTGCTAATAGAAGCAGGGCAAATAGCGACGGGACATTTTGCCGGAACGAACTAATCGCTCGTGTTCTCGCCGGCGCGAAGCAGCATGTCGCTATAAGATTCCGCGATGAGGTCACCCGATTCGAGACCGAACCGTGCCGAAAGTTCGCGCACGAGCGGCTCGCCTTCGGCGTCGTGTGCCTGGGATTCCAACACCGCTTCGAATTCCACAAAAGCGCCCAGCCGATCTACTTCGTCGATGTGGATGCGCACGTTCTTGTAGAGCGACAACTCGCGCACTTTCTTCACAACGATCAGCACGCCCAGCGCTGCCGACAGCGCTTGGTGAAGCTGCCCGGCATCCGTTACAGGCACGAGATGATACCGGCTAAGGCGCGGCGCGTGTTCGTTGGCCCGGCTATAAGCGATCAACTCCGCCGAGCCGCCCGCGAACTGCCGCAACTTCAGCCGACCGCGCGGGCAGCGGTAATACGTGTCGGTTTGCCGCAAAACTTGCGGTGGGCCGCCCGAGAGCTCGACCGCCAGTCGCCGCGCGCCGCCAGGATCGCGCAGCCGGGCTTTCAATTCGACGTTGCGGCGTACCGCCGACGCCTGCAGAGCATCCATCGCCGCCACCCGATCCGTGCGGAAGGTTCCAGAAACCGCTCGATGCCAGAATAGCGAATCAACGATTCGCCGGGCAGGGTGCCGGGGCCTGGCCCGAGATTCCAGGCCCTACCTGAGATAAGGGTTCGGCGGGGTGGCTTTTGCCGACGGCGGCGTGCGCGGGCGCATGGTCGTGTTGGTGCGCGCAGGGGACGTGCCGGCCTGCTGCTCAGGAGAAGCAGCCCCCGCCTTCGAATCGCCCGTGGCCTCGTCATCGTAAATGGTCCAGATCGGGATCTGGTCGCGCAGCTTCGCCACGTATTCGTGCAACTTTTCCTTGTCCTTTTCGGTGTGCGCGATCTTGAGCTTTTCCTTGATCTCGCTCTGCACTTCGGTGAACGCCTGCCGGCCCGCCTCGGTCCGCTCGATGACACGGATGATCGACATCGTGGGGCTGCGTCCGTCGTCCAGAATCTGGCTCATCCGTCCGACCGGCAATGTAAAGATCGCCCGATCGAGCATGTCCGACGCCAGGCTCCCTTCGCTCGTCCAATCGTACTGCCCGCCGACCGCAGCCGTGGGACCTTGCGAGTGAGCACGGGCAACGTCGGCGAAATTCGCGCCGCGCAGAACCGCATTCCCCATCTCGCCGAGCGCTTGCCAGGCCGCCATTCGATTGGGAAAGTTCGGCGTACGGACGCGCAATTCCTCCCAACGCGCCTTGGCAGGAAAGGAAAAGTCTTCGATATGCTGGAGGTAGTAGGCCAGCATGTCTTCGTGCGTGGTCTCGTGTTTCGTCTTCGTCTGCTGCTGGATCCAGCCGAACGCCAACTGTTGTTCGACAAAGGCCTGCTTGTCGCGCTCGATGGAAGTACCATGCTCGCGCAATTTCGCCTCCAGGGCGCCGCGCGTTTGCAGGTTCAGGAGCTTGAGCTTCCGCTTTACCTCAGTCTTTTCATACTCGTCGCCCAGGCCCTCCACGATTTTTGGATAGCTTTCTTCTGGAACTTTCCTCTGGGCGTCGACCAGGGCGAGCTTGACCTCGACCAGATGATTCAAACGCTCGCGCATCAGCTTGTCGCGAACTTTTTCCACTTGCTGCGGCGGAATCTTGCTGGCGTAGGTCTCGATGATCTCGTTGACGTGCCCCTTCACCTCGGCTTCCTGGATCACTTCGGTGCCGACGCGGGCGATCACGCGCGCGCCATCCAGGTCGAGATCGTCGAACTCGAGCGATCGCTCCCCTTCGGTCCACTTCGGATCGCGCGGGCCGGTGGCTGCGCCGGCCCCGGGGCCGATCGCCCCAGGCGCGGTATTGGCGGCCGCCGAGGGGAGCCCGTTCGCCGCTGCCCGGTTCGCGGGGATGCCGCCAGGTACGGCCGTGCCTGGCCGACCCAGCTGTGCGTTTTGCGGTGGGAGAGGCGCTTGCTGCACGGGCGCGCCCCCCGGCCATCCGGCCGGCCGCGTCGGCGTTCCGACATCCGCCGGCGGGCCCGGCATGAGTTGCATGTTGGGGTTCAATCGCGGGTTTTGGGCGCTGGATTGCCCCATCATCATCATTTGTTGCTGTGGCGAGTACGGATCGGCCGGATCCTGGCCGTGCGCGAGAGGCGTTCCAGATAGCGCTCCCAGAAAGCCGATCGCGCAGATCGCCACCGCTGCCGGCCGGGACAAGCCCCTGCCGGCCTCCCACCTCATCGCATTTTGGCGAAAGCTACGTGGCAATCGAGGTACGCTGTTTCCGACGGCTTGGCGCACGCGTCGCCCGCCAAGGGCGACATTCCGCGCCACTAGAAGGGAGAAAACCGCAACGACTGACGAGAAACGAGACGTGTAACACGCGCGCCGGTCTCAGAAACCCGCGCGGGCGGGGATTCTAGTGCAGACGTTACTCCGCCCGCAACAGCGATTTAATGACCGCATGAATCGAATCGGGGTTGGTAAGATCCTTACGTATCGGCAGATACGCGCTGCGGCCGTCCACGACGCGCAGCCGGGATTTCGGTCGCTTTGCTAGCTGTGCGATCAGGTTCGCATTGCGGTAACGCAACACGATGAACCCCTCCTCCATATGAATCGATTCGAGCGACCACCGCTGGGCCAGAATCCGCACCTCGACCAGTGATAGCAAGCGCTGCATCTGGTCAGGAATCGGGCCGAAGCGATCCGCCAGCTCAGACGTCAGATCGGCCAGCTCTTCCGGCGTGCCGATCCGCCCCAACCGGCGATACAGGTCGATCTTGAAGCGCATGTCGGGCACATAACGGCGCGGAATGTAGGCTTCGCCCGGCAGGTCCACGTGTACGTCGACGATTTTTCGGGCGGGCATTTTCTTCAGTTGTCGCACCGCCTGCTCCAAAAGCTCGCAATACAATTCATAGCCGACGGCCGAAATGTGCCCGCTCTGCTCGGTGCCGAGGATGTTGCCAGCGCCGCGGATTTCGAGATCGCGCATGGCGATGGCAAAGCCGGCCCCCATGTCCGAAAACTCCTCGATCGCGTGCAGCCGCTTGGCGGCGTTGGGCGAAAGCGACTTGTTCGGGTCCAAAAGCAGGTAGCAATAAGCCCGATGCTTGTACCGGCCGACGCGGCCGCGCAACTGGTGCAAGTCGGCGAGGCCATACTGGTCGGCCTGGTCGATGAACATCGTGTTGGCATTCGGTATGTCGAGGCCGCTTTCGATGATCGTCGTCGCCAGCAGCATGTCGAACTTGTGATCGACGAAATCGAGCATCACCTCTTCCAGTTCACCCTCGGCCATCTGGCCGTGGCCGATGCCGATGCGGGCCTCGGGCACAATCTGCCGCAGGCGCGTTGCCAGGTTCTCGATGTCGTGTACCCGGTTGTGAACGAAGAACATCTGTCCGCCGCGGTTCAGCTCGCGCAGCACCGCATGGCGAATCAACTCGGCGTTCGAGCGGGCCACGCGGGTCTCGATCGCCAGCCGATCGGCCGGCGGCGTTTCCAGGTTCGAGATATCGCGCAGCCCCAGCAGTGACATGTGCAACGTGCGCGGGATCGGCGTGGCCGTCATCGTCAACACGTCGACGATCGTGCGCAGCGCCTTGAGTCGCTCCTTGACGTCGACGCCGAAGCGCTGTTCTTCGTCGATGACGAGCAGGCCCAGATTTTCAAAGCGAATGTCCGCTTGCGCCAGGCGGTGCGTGCCGATCACGATATCCACCGAACCGTCGGCCAGGCCCGCGATGATTTCACGTTCTTCCTTGGGCGAGCAAAACCGGCTGAGCACGCGGATCTTGAATGGAAACTCGGCCATCCGCGCGCGAAAAGTGCGGCCATGCTGTTCGGCCAATACCGTAGTCGGCACCAGCACGGCCACCTGGTAACCGGCATCCACGGTTTTGAACGCCGCCCGCATGGCCAGCTCGGTCTTGCCGTAGCCGACGTCGCCGCAGATCAAACGATCCAGCGGCCGCGGCGCGCGCATGTCGGCCTTGATCGCGGCAATGGCCGTGAGCTGGTCGGGCGTTTCGGTGTAAGGGAACGAGGCGTCGAACTCCTTTTGCCATTCCGAATCGTCGGGAAACGTGATGCCCGGCTGCGACGCGCGGCGCGCCTGCAGGTCGAGCATGTCGCTGGCCAGGTCGATCACGGCGCGCTGGGCCGCCTCTTTCTGCCGCAGCCAGGTGCGCCCACCAATATGGGCCAAGGTCGGCCGGCTTTTCGCACCGCCCACGTACTTTTGCACGAGGTCGATTTTCGACGTGGGGACGTAGATCTTCGTGCCGCCATGAAATTCGATTTCCAGGTGCTCTTCGGCCTGATCCTCCTTCTCCAGGAGCTTCAGCCCCAAGTACCGGCCGATGCCGTGCGACAGGTGAACGACGTAATCTCCCTCGCGCAGTTCGAGAAAGCTGTCGATCACCCGCCCCAGGCGGCGCCGGCTGGGGCGTGTCAGGTCGGCGCGATGGAACAGCTCGTTGCCGCTCACCAGCGCGATCGCGTCCGTGACCAGCCGAAATCCTTCGCGCAGGTGACCCAGCGGAAAGTGCAATCGCCCGGCGCGCATCAGTTGCGTCTCGGCAAAGACATCCGACAAACGGCGCGCCTCGGCCTCGGTCTGGCAGACGACGTACACTTCCTGCCCGGCGCCGACCGCATCCAGCTCGTTACGCACCTTGGCGATGTCGCCGCTGAAGCGTTCGACCGATTCGATCTTTAAATGGCACGTCGTTTCCAGCGAAGAAGCGGCAATGCTGGCCGCCGTGACCGAAGGGAAGCGGTACACCTCCTTCAGCACTTCGTTGACGGCGTGAAAATCCTGCGGGCGATCGACGCGCGTCAAGTAATGTCGTCCCTCTTGCTCCAGTTCGGCCGGCTCCAGAAGCACGAACCAGCTCTCGTGCGGTAAATAAGCGGTGAAATGTTCGTGATCGACGTTCGTGCGATCGAGAATCGTCACGTCCACGGCATCGAGCGCCGCCAGGCTGCGCTGGCTGGCTACTTCGAAGCGGCGGATCGATTCCACTTCGTCGCCGAAGAATTCGATCCGCACCGGTTCGTACCAGTCGGGCGCGAAGATGTCGAGAATGCCGCCACGCGTCGAGAACTCGCCCGGCAGCTCGACGGCACTCGTGTTGTGAAACCCCTGCTCCGCCAGCCAGCGGGCAAGCGATTCGACTTCGACCGTATCGCCGACGCGGATGCTGCGCGTCTGTCCGGCCAGTTTCGTGCGCGCAGGAACCGGCTGGATCAGCGCTTGAATGCTGGTGACGATCACCCGCGGCGCCGCGGCGGCATCCTTGGCGGCGAGCAATTGCTTGAGCAAACGCAGCCGGTCGCCGTACACCTCGTCGTGGATCAACTGCTCGGTGTTCATCGACTCCCAGGCGGGGAATCGCGCGGCTTCGAGCGGTGCGAAGAGCGACAGATCGTCGAGAAAATCGTCGATGTCGCCGGGGTGAGCACACACCACGACCAGCGGCCCCGCGGCCTGCCCGGCCAGCGTGGCCGCGACCAGCGCGCAGCTCGACCCCCAGACTCCGTCGAGCGTGGCCCCATGGCCAGCCCTCAGGCTGGCCACCACGTCGGCAAAGCCAGTTGCCGCCTCCAGGCGCCCGGTCAGGTTCGGCAGCCGGCCGGGCGCGGCAGTCTCCGTCGCTGCGTCTGTCATACTCCGCAGGGATTTTAGGGCTGCCGACGGTTTTCGGCAAAGTCGGTAGAGGAGCTGCGAGTAATCCGTAGTCGGTAGTCGGTAATCAGTAATCAGTAGTCGGTAGTCGGTAGTCGGTAGTCGGTGGTTGGTGATTTGTCGTGAATCGCTGCCCCCGCATCTCATTTAGCCGCCAAGCTCGCCCGGCGCTCCCGAAACCAAAAGGCGTCCGCCAGACCCTGGTCGACTGCGGCTATAATGCGATTTTCTTCCGGCGACCGCCTTGGACGCGCGCCTTGCCGCATGTCACTGATCATCGACGGCTATAACTTGATGCACGCCGCCGGGATTGTGGGTCGCGGCGCGGGGCCGGGCTTCCTAGAGCGGTCGCGCCTGGCCGTCTTGAACTTCGTCGTCGAATCCCTCGAGCCGCGCGTGCTGGCGACCACGACCGTCGTGTTCGACGCCCGGCAAGCGCCCCCCGGCCTGCCGCGAGAGTTAGTCCATCGCGGCGTCAAAGTCCATTTTGCGTCGGGCTACGACAGCGCCGACGAATTGATCGAAGAGTTGATCGGTCGCAACTCGTCCCCGCGCCGACTAACCGTCGTATCGAGCGATCACCGTTTGCACCGCGCGGCCCGCCGCCGCAAGGCCCAGGCCATCGACAGCGATCGCTGGTACGAGCAGACACTGGCCGAGCGCAGCAAGCGCCAGCGCGCGGCAAAAACAAAGACGCCAAAACCGCCCACGCCACTGGCCACGAGCGAGGTGGAATACTGGCTGGCCCAATTCGGCGACGAGCCCAAAGCGCAACCCCGGCCGCCGCGCGGTGCGGACGGTAACGATTCTTCGGCCGAGAAAAGCCTCGATCCGTCGATCGAAATCTTTCCGCAGGAATATCTCGATTCGATCGACGAGAATGATCTCGGGAAATAGGGCTTTTGGGCCATTGCCGTCGCGTTCGAAACGTCGGACTATTGAAGACGGCAGTTTCGTCACACATTGTTTACAACCATCGGTTGCTAGCATGCCCTTCGCCGCGCGGATCATTCTCGCCTGTGTGTTCGTTGTCGTTCTGATTGCGGCTACCATCCGTTTGTACCGGCGGCGGAAAAAGCAAGTCTCAAAGATTGTTTCATTAGTCGCGCTATTGCGCGAACCCATGACCTTTGATCCGGCGGTCCTCGCACATCTTGCGAGCAAGGTTTGGAACGCAGACCTGGGCGACGGCACGCGCGAAGGCGAGGATGGACACGTGATGAGCACGGACATCGTGACCGTGATCCGGCACGGTAATCAGATGTACCTGCTCAATTGCTTCCCGCGCCCTTACGTCGACGACGTCGAGGCGGCATCGCAAGATCTCTTGGATCTGCGCATCCGCGAGTTGTTCGTAGAACATCAAGCATGGATATCGATCGACGCGCTGGGCGTGGATGACAAGAAGAGCGAAAACCAGATTTCCTACTGGTACCGGCAAATCGGGGGGCTATTGGCGGAACTGCTCGACGACAATTGCCTGCTGATTTTCGTGCCTGAATCGGGCCTCGCCTACGCAATCAATGACGAGACGGAGAAAGCCTTGAGGTCGGACAATCCGCGACAGGCATTGAGAGACACGATGTTGGCGCCGATGTTTTCGATCCCTGCCGACGATCCCGAAATGCAACAGGCAGTCGTGACCGCTCGGGAAACCTGGCCGCAGTTTGTCGCCGCTTTCGAAGCGAGATCGGGAGAGAATCATTCGGTCAAAGCCCCCATTAGTTACGCGGACAATACCGAGTTTATCTGGCTCGAAGTAACGGCCATCGAAGGCGATCTGATTTTCGGCACGCTCGGAAATGACCCGGCAAATCTTGGCCCTCTCAAGGTCGGGGCGAAAGTGAGTGTTCCACTGTCTGAACTCAATGACTGGTGCTACATCGACACCCAGGGGGAAATGCAAGGCGGATTTACGGTTGCGGTCTTCCGGGAAGTAATGCGCCGGCGGCAGAAATCATGATTATGATAGAGGGGTAATTTCCCCCCCTCTGATTTCTGATAATACGCCCAATGCGATCTACCTCGTGGATTGTTCCGTTCTGCTATTTGCTCCTTACCGCAACCTTCTCCCGCGCCGCCGAAGCGCCTACCGCCTTCGTCGGCGCGAAAATCATTCCGATCGCCGGCGATGAGATTCCCTCCGGCACGCTCGTGATCGCCGACGGCAAGATCCTGGCCGTCGGCCCGAGTGACAGCGTAACCATTCCCGCCGGCGCCAAGCAGGTCGACGCCAAGGGGCGCGTGATCATGCCCGGTCTCGTCTGCACGCACAGCCACATCGGCGGTATCGGCGGCGCCGATGGCAGCGGCCCCATCCAGCCCGGTGTGCGCATCCTCGATTCGCTGAACATTCTCGATTCAGGCTATAAGCGCGCCCTGGCCGGTGGCCTGACGACGCTGAATGTCATGCCCGGCTCGGGCCATCTGATCAGCGGCCAGACGATCTATCTCAAGCTGCGGTTCGGCGCGAAGAAGCCCGACAAGATCGACGACCTGTTCATTCTCGACGCCGCAGGAAAGCCGACCGGCGGGCTGAAGATGGCGAACGGTACCAACTCGATGCGGGCCACGCCATTTCCCGGCACGCGCGGCAAGAGCGCCTTCCTGGTGCGCGATCAATACATCAAAGCCCGCGAATACCAGTACAAAATCGACCAGGCCAAGGGCGATCCCGAGAAGCTGCCGCCGCGAGATCTGAATCTCGAAGCCCTGGTAGAAGCGATGCAAGGCAAACGCGTCGTGCATCATCATACGCACCGCCACGACGACATCATGACCGTCTTGCGGTTGTCGCAAGAGTTCGGCTTTCGCGTCGTGCTGCACCACGTCAGCGAGGGGTACAAAGTGGCCGACGAGATCGCCAAGGCCAAGGCGCCCTGCTCGGTGATCCTGATCGATTCGCCCGGCGGCAAGCTCGAAGCCCGCGATATGCAGATGTCGAATGCCGGCGTCCTGGAGCGGGCCGGCGTGCGGGTCGCCTTCCATACCGACGATTGGATTACCGATTCGCGCGTTTTCCGCCGCATGGCCGCGCTGGGCGTGCGAGCCGGCATGTCGCGCAAAGCCGCGCTCGAAGCCCTGACGATCGCCGGCGCCGAGATGCTCGACCTACAGGACCGCATCGGTTCGCTGGCTGCCGGCAAAGATGCCGATTTCGCGATCTTCGACGGCGATCCCTTGAGCGTTTATTCGCACGTGCTCGAAACCTGGGTCGAAGGGCAGAAAGTCTTTGACCGGACCGACCCGCAGGATCACCTCTACGCCGTCGGCGGCTACGGCGCCGCGCACGACCAGTCGCCGTATTACTGCTGCTTCGATCACCTGCTGAAGGCCAACCAGCAATGATGATTCTTGAACGCTTGAAAACGCCCGCCTCGTTGATCGCGGCAGCTTGCGCCATTGCGGTGTCGAGTCTGGCGACGAGTGCGCCCGCCCAGGTCGCGGTGCGCGGCAAAACGATCTACACCATGGCGGGCCGACCGATCGAGGACGGCATCGTCGTGGTGAAAGATGGCAAGATCGTGACGATCGGTAAAGCGTCGGACGTGAAAGTCCCCGACGGCTTCCGCGTACTCGAAGCAGCCGTCGTCACGCCCGGCCTGATCGATGCCCACGCCACGGTCGGCTTCTCAGGATTGCTCAATCAGCCCGGCGACCAGGATCAGTTCGAGCATTCGGCGCCGATCCAGCCCGAGCTGCGCGCCGTCGACGCCTACAACGCGCGCGACGAGCTGGTCGAATGGCTGCGCGGCTTCGGCATCACCACGGTTCACACCGGCCACGCGCCGGGCGAGCTCATGTCGGGCCAGACTCTGATCGTGAAGACCGTCGGCAATACGGTAGGCGATTCCCTCCTGCGCGATGCCTATGCCGTGGCCGCCACGCTTTCGACGATCGCCGA
Source organism: Pirellulales bacterium (assembly GCA_035546535.1). NCBI lineage: Bacteria > Pseudomonadati > Planctomycetota > Planctomycetia > Pirellulales > Pirellulales bacterium. The sequence continues at coordinate 20,234 of DASZWQ010000150.1, forward strand.
AAAGAGCGAAGGCAAATCGCCCGGCACGCGCGGCAAGATGATGGCCATGCTTCGCAGCGAGCTGATCAAAGCCAGGGAATATCGCGAGAAGGTGCGCAAGGCCGCCAAGCCGGCCGATGCCAAGCCCGGCGAAGCAGCAAAGGATGCCAAGACGCCCGAGCCACCGGCGCGCGACCTGCGCTATGAAACCCTCTCGCAAGTTCTCGACGGCAAGCTGCGGCTGCTGATCACCGCCGATCGCGTGCAAGACATTCAAAGCGCGCTGCGGCTGGGTAAAGAATTCGACATCAAGATCCTTCTTGATAGCGGGGCCGAAGCTTATTTGGCCATCGACGATATCAAGGCGGCCGGCGTGCCCGTTGTCGTTCATCCTTCGATGGCCCGCGCCACCGAGGATAAGGAGAACCTGAGCTTCGAGACCGCGGCCAAGCTGGTGGCGGCCGGCATCCCGGTCGCTTTGCAGAGCGGTTACGAGGCTTACGTTCCCAAGACGCGCGTGGTGCTTTTTGAAGCCGCACTCACAGCTGCCAACGGGCTGTCTCAGGAACAGGCCCTGTCCACGATCACGATTGACGCGGCCAAAATCCTGGGCATCGCCGATCGCGTCGGCTCGCTCGAAGTCGGCAAAGACGGCGATCTGGCTCTCTACGACGGTGACCCGCTGGAGTACACGACCCACTGCGTGGGCACGGTCATCGGCGGGCAGGTGGTGAGCGACAAGCCGCGGTGAAGCTCTGCAGCGAACAGCTTGCCCGTACATCACAAAGAAAAAGGAGGTTCAATGCCTACGCTCGCGTGAGCATGGAACTTGTAAAGAGGCCGTCACGATCGCTTCTTGTGGGGCAGGCGTCCCGCCTGCCGACTTCCGGCGTTCGGGTGAACGGCTGAAATGATCGGAAAACCCGCAGGCGAGACGCCTGCACCACAATAGTCGCACTCTGAATATTCACCCGATCATGCATCGCACTTCGAACGTGGCCATGGCTGCCGAACTTCCGCATTGAAGGTGTGACCGATACTTCAATCGCGCGGGTGCGATTCGTTGCGTTCCGCCATCACGACGCCGTCATTTTCCAAGCCCGAGTAGGCCGCCGGCAGCAGGCCCAACCAGGGGTCGCTACTGGGTGTGAGGAAAAGCTCGGCATATACGCGCTCGTTTAGCGCTTCGAGCGCGCCGACGCGGCCGCTTACGAACCAGTCATGAACCTGCCGGTGCAGTAGATACTCATTCCGCACAGTGTCGATGGCGATCGTTCCCTGCAGTTCTCGCACCAAACGCACGAGCGGACTTTCTGTCTGCGTTTTCGTCACCGCGACGCGTCCCGCCACCGCCGCCACGGGATTGCGGTTGGCGATCAGGTTCCGGCTCGCCAGGTCGAGCTGACACTCGTCTTCGTGCAGCTTGGCAATCCGTTGCCAAACCAGGTCGCTTGTCGCTTCGGTTGGTAGCGGAACGCCTGCTTCGCCCTTGGACGCGACGCCCAAGCTTGATAAATCACTCTGCCAGGAACGCAGCAGTGCCCTGCTCTGCCGCGCATGGTATTCGGCCACCACCCTCCCCCCGTGCGAGCCCGAGGCCATCGCGGTGTGGGCCAATTCATCGGCCTGTTCGAGCGCCTTGATGAAGGCTTGCGGACCATAAAGCCCGGGCAGGGCATCGAGCGGCTGACCGTCCGGCGTCAGCACGTAGTGCACGCTGTTGCCGGCGACCGTGCGAATCAGCTTGCGGCCATCGCCGAAGTCGATCGTCACCACGGGCACCGGCCGTTCTGTTTGCCAGTGCAAGACAAAACGATCTCGCAACAGTTCGCTCACCTTACGATTCGCATAAAGCGTCGAGCGGAAGAACCGGCTATTGGCACAGCTGTATTCGTCGGTCAGTTTGCCGAGCAAGCGAAGCGATAGGATTGGTTTACCGGCCTTCTTCGCCGCCCCTTCGGCCTGGGCCAGGTCGGTGTACCAGAACAACCGACTGGCGTGGCAATCGCGCTGCGCGCTGACCTGATCGAGCGCCCGGCGAATGCGCAGCGAGGCGGGGCTGGCGCGTTCCGTCATTTCGTCTGGTTCCTTCAACACCTTCTCGATCGCCGCGGCGTGCACGGTGAACAGCGCCTCGAGCCCGGCCGGGCCGTGTGCCCGCAATTTGGAGATAGCTGCCTCGGACGTTGGTGTGTCGGCAGAAACGGCACACGTCGCCAGCGTCTCTAAATCAGCCGCCGACGCACCAACTGAACCGGTTCCAAGGAACGCCAGCACGACGACAAAAGTCCGCAGGCAATTACTGCGCATGGCGAATTCTCCTTCCCGAGGGTGAGACGCTTTGGTGGCCCCGTGCGTCTTAGACGACCGCGGCGCGGATTTAGTTCCGCAAGAAAGAGAAGAACGCCACGGTCGATCGCCATCGCATCGCGCGGCCGTAAGATTACGTCCTCGTTAAGTCGCGGTAAGACCGCTGAATAGACTCGGCTGCGAAGTTGGCGTGCACAAACTGCGCTCGCTCGCTATGGCTGCTTCGGCGACGCATCCACCGCCCGCCCGATGCCGAATTGATCCCCTGCCCGCACCGGCCGATCTCCCGCGAAATCGATCTCGACCATCTTCTCGCTCTGCACGTCACGGGCCATCTCGTCCTTGAGCGTAGCGACGATCCGTCGGCTCTGTGGGTCGATAACTTCGCCGGTCGATGGGTAAGCGTAATCGCCGCGGACGGAGAACGTCACCCAGCCCGGCTCTCCGCGCAGCTTGACGCTGGCGACTTGCTTGGGCGGCATCTGCGTGGAATCAAAAACGTGAACGCGCTCGTTGAACGCATCGACGACCCACAGTTGCTTTTCATCGGGAGTGAGGCCGATGCCATGACTGGGGCAGCCATGTCGCTTGACCGGTCCGCGCTCGAAACCCTCGACCGTGACCTTGTGCAACTGCTTGCCGGTCGTCAGGTCGCCGACCTCGAAGCCCAGCAATTCGTTGACGTTGACGAAACAATACCGCTGCCGGGAATCGATCGTGAACGGCCGGATCGCGGCGCTGAATGGTCCGACCGTGCGAGCAATCTTGTGTGTGCTGGTGTCGGCGATCGTCAGCAGCGGCGATTTCAGGCCGGCTAGATACGCCTCGCGCCCATCGGGTCCGTAAATCGTGTTGTGCGAGCCAGAATTCGGCACCACTTTCGCGACGACTTCACCGCTGGCAGCATTGATGACATGCCAGGCCGGCCCTTCGAGCATGGGCATGTATATCGTTGTTCCATCGGGCGCGAGCGCCATCCGGTCGCAGCCCCCCTCGTACTGCTTTTCCCACAGCAGTTTGTCGGTCGTCAGGTCGAGGCACATCAGTTGCTTGATCGTGCTGATGTACACGCGCCCCGTTTCGGCGCAGGCGCAGATGCCCTTCACGTTCAGCGGTTTGCCGTCGGCGCTTGTGCCGGCCGTCTTGATGCGGCGCACGAACTTATGGCCGTCGTCGATGTCAAAGACCAAGAGGCCGTGCCCGCCATATTCCAAGTAATCGCGCACACCAGGCGCAGCCACATATAGAAGTCGGCGGACCGGCGGTTGATCGCCCTCCGCCGCTGCACAAACACTGTGGCCGACACCGATGAGCACGAGCGCCAGCCATAGGCATACCGATCGCGTCACAATAAAGGTCCGCGCCATGCATACTCCTGTCGTAACTTCCCGCCTTAGGAGAGGCGGCGATTTGTGACCCCTTCTCCCGCCGGAGAGGGCAGGGTGAGGGGTGAAACGATAACAACGAATCAGTTCACGAAACAAAAGGAAGTCCGACGCGATTCACCAAGGGATGACGTTCATCACGACGGAAACCCGTCTCGCCCCTCCCTGACAGGGCGGGGAATTCTTGAAGCTTCGATCACTACGGCTCCAACCCGGCCGGTACACCGTTGGGAAATTCCTTCTGGATCACGGTCTTGATGTACTGGATGCGGTTGGCCGGCTTGGGGTGCGTGCTGAGAAACTCCGGTGGCCCGCCGTCGCCCGATGCTTTGTCCAGAATCTGCATCACGCCGATCATGGCCCGCGGATCGTAGCCCGCCTCGGCGGCGAGCTTGACACCCCACTTGTCGGCTTCGGTTTCGGCGCCGCGCCCGTATTTCATGTTCACCAGTGCGCCGACCTGGGCCGCGATTTGCGCCGCGTTCCGATCGCCGCCGGCCATGCCCGCCGCGCCAGCCAGTCCTTGCGTGAGTTGCTGCTTGGCGAGTTGCTGCGCGCCGTGCCGCGACAGGACGTGGCCGATCTCGTGGCCGAGCACGCCGGCCAATTGCCCTTCGGTTTCCAGCAGCTTGTACAGACCGGTGGTGATGAACACCTGTCCGCCCGGTAGGGCAAACGCGTTGACGGTCTTCGGGTCGTTCAGCAAATGGAACTTGAAAGGGTACGGATTCTCGCGGTGCTGCTCACGAAGCGACTTGTTCAAGGCTGCCAGAATCCGCTCGCCCACGCGGTCGACGGTCGCCCGCGCGGCGGGGTTGGGGCTCAAGCCGCCGTGCTCCTGCTCCATCTGCGGCGCGGCTTGCAGGCCCATGGCGATCTCTTGATCTTCGCTCATCCCCACGCGCTGATGCTCGCCGGTGATCGGGTTCTCGGTCGTCATGCTGTAGAACGAGATGATCGACACCAGCGCGATCATGGCGGCCAGGATCAGCCGCATCTTCCAGTTCGCTCCGCCGCCCCCCATGGGTCCGTAGCCAAGCTCGCGGCGCTCGTCGTCGTAGGATGCGTAAGACACGGTCGGTTGCTCCCGATAATGATTGGTGTCGGGCCGCTGGCGCACGGCAGCACGAATCGTGGCACAATGCGAATCTTGTGCCTGCAGAGCCGGCAAGTTGCCCGCGCTACAGCCTAATCCTAGCCGCGCCTGCAAGCGAAGCCAGTAGACTGGCACGGATCGATGCGGTGCTCGGGTGTCATGCCGACGTTCGCCGCTGGCAGGCCGATCCGGCGAACAACTAAGAACGTGTTCTTCTGTGGTGCAGGCGTCTCGCCGGCAAATCTGGCTGCTC
>DASZWQ010000151.1 GCA_035546535.1 Pirellulales bacterium
ATCATCAGGATAGAGGACATCGCCCGCCAATTGCTCGAGAACGAAGCGCGAGTAAGGCTTGTCGGCGTTCAATGAATCGATCACGTAGTCGCGGTACGGCCAGGCATTCGGCCGGGGCTTGTCCTTGTCGTAGCCGTGCGACTCGCCGTAATGAACGACGTCGAGCCAGTAGCGTCCCCACCGCTCGCCGTAGCGAGGAGACGCGAGCAGGCGGTCGACTAATTGCTCGTAGGCGTCGGGCCGCGCGTCGGCAATAAAAGCATCGATCTCCTCGGGCGACGGCGGCAAACCGTGCAGGTCGAAGGTCAAACGGCGGATCAGCGTGCGGCGATCGGCCTCGGCAGCATGCCGCAGGCCCAGTTCGTTCTGCTTTTGCAAGATAAAGGCGTCGATCGGCGTGCGGACCCAGTCGGAGCTGACCTCTGGCACGGCCGGACGCACAAGCGGCGCCAGCGACCACCACGGGCCCGACTTGCTGCGGTCTTCGAGCGTGACGTTCGCGGGCCACGTCGCGCCGGCTGTCACCCACTGGCGAATCGCAGCCACATCGGCCGCCGAAAGCCGTGGCTGGCCTTTGGGCATCTCGGGCTCGTCGCCGCTTACGTACGTAACGAGCAAGCTTTCGTCTGGCTTACCCGGCACAATGGCCGGACCACTTTCGCCGCCGCTCAACGACGCTTGGGCAGTAACCAGCGAGAGACCGCCCTTGGGTTCGTCGCCGCTGTGACAAGAGAGGCATCGACGCTCGAAGATCGGCGCGACCGTGTCTCGAAACAGCTTCTCGCCCTGAGATGTCGTAGCAGCCGGCTCGGCGCGCGCAACTGCAGCCAGGCAGAATACGACTGCAAGAGATATTGCATTAAAACGCATGACGAGGAATCCGCGCCAGCCAGAAATCTGCAAGCAACGCCTGGGGGACACCGCTTGCCAGGATAACACGCGGCGTCCGGCGAGACCAAACTTGTGGCTGCACAGACTGATTGTGAACCGGCATACGACGCGATATGATCGCGGCGCCACGTCTTGTTCGGTCCGGCCGCGTGTTCATGCGGCCGATCAATGCCCCTTCTTTCGATCCATTGCTCGCGAGGTTATCGCATGGCTGCCAAACGTACCGACGGCATGCTCAAGCCCGGCTCTTTCGACGGCAAAACCATCGTCATCACCGGCGGTGGGACCGGACTTGGTAAATCGGTCGGACAATACCTGCTGTCGCTCGGCGCGAACCTGGTCATCTGCGGCCGCCGGAAAGAGGTCATCGAGCAGACAGCCGCCGAGCTGGCCAAGGAGTCGGGACGGGACGTGCTGGGCGCAGCCTGCGATGTGCGCGTGCCCGAGCAGGTCGATGCCTTGGTCGCGGCGGCGTACGGGCGCTTTGGCGCGGTGGACGGTCTGATCAACAACGCAGCCGGCAATTTTATCTGCCCCACCGAGCGACTGTCGTACAACGCCGTGAACACGGTCGTCGATATCGTGCTCAAGGGGAGCTACAACTGCACGCTGGCGTTCGGCAAGCGTTGGATCGCCGAGAAGCATCCGGCCACGGTACTGTCGATCAGCACGACCTATGCCTGGACCGGGTCGGGCTACGTCGTACCCTCGGCGATGGGAAAAGCGGGCGTGTTGATCATGACGCGCTCGCTGGCGGCCGAATGGGGTAAATACGGCATCCGTCTGAACGCGATCGCGCCCGGTCCTTTTCCAACCGAAGGGGCCTGGTCGCGGTTGATGCCGCCGGGCATGGACGGCATGTTCGCTTCGGAGAACCGCATCCCACTGGGCAGGCTCGGCGAGCATCAGGAACTGGCCAATCTAGCCGCCTACCTGCTGAGCGAGTACAGCGCGTACATCACCGGCACTTGCGTCACGATCGACGGGGGCGAATGGCTGCGCGGGGCGGGCGAGTTCAACGCCCTGGAAGCGGTCACAAGCGAACAATGGGACGCGTTACAGGCGGCGATGAAGCCGAAGAAGAAGTAATGGCCATTTTGTTTTCCCCTCCGTGTTTCCCGTGATTCCGCGGTGCAAACACCGCTTTCTGCCCGGCCGCACTCGCGTTGACCCATCCGGCAAAACGACCTAGAATCGAGTGAGCCTTTCATTCGCAATTCATTGACTCGTTTGGGTTTAGCGTTACGGAGCGCGGCATGGCCGCTAGCCCCACTGTGGCCCCTCGGCTCGATCCCCGCCGCGCGCCCTGGATGCGCTTCAGCATCCCGTCCTGGCTCGTGTCGCTGGTGTTCCACGCCACGCTCCTGGTTGTCTTGATGTTAACCGTCACGACCACGCCGCGGGGCGTGCCTGGCGGGCTGGGGCGGGGCGAAGCCTTTTCGATGTTCGACGGTACGGGCGCCGGTCGCGGTGACGGCTCGGGGGGCGAATACTTCGACGACGAGCCGTCCGGCGGTGGCGACACCGCGACGCTGCACATGGCGCCGGCCGAAGAGGCGCTGGCTGCCGCGCGAGGCGCCGGCGGCAAGGGCTCTGCGGGCGAACTGTTTGATGATCGCCCACCGGTCGATGCTTTGGCTGCACTACCGAAAGCCGCTGCCAGCGGCGGCGCAGGCGGCTTTGGCTCCTTGGGTGATGGCACTGGCCTGGCAACGAGCGCCGGCGGTTTCACGACCGGCTCGGGCACAGGGTCAGGCGCCGGTGGGCGCGGACGCGGCGGCGGACCGCTCGGTGGCCGTGCGCGGACGAGCCTCTACGGCATCGAGGCCGATGGATACAAGTTCATCTACGTCTTCGATCGCTCGGGCAGCATGGGCGGGTCAGGCAGGAACACGCCGCTCAGCTCGGCCAAGGCCAATTTGCTCGCCAGCCTGGAGAGTCTTGGCGATACGCACCAGTTTCAGATCATCTTCTATAACGAAAAACCGACGATGTTCGCGCTGGCCGGGCATCCGGACAAGCTGGTGTTCGGCAACTCGGCCAACAAGGCGACGGCGGCGCAGTTCGTGCGCGGCATCGTCGCCGACGGCGGCACGCGGCATGAAGAGGCGCTTTGGATGGCGCTCAAGCTGCAGCCGGACGTGATCTTTTTCCTGACCGACGCCGATCAGCCCGAGCTTTCGCCCGCGCAGTTGGAAAAGATCCACCGGGCCAATAACGGCCGTTGCTCGATCAACACGATCGAGTTCGGTCTGGGGCCACCGATTCACAAGGATAATTTTCTCGCCCGCCTGGCGCGAGAGAATAACGGCAAGTACACGTATGTCGACGTCTCGAAGGGCGCGCTCAATCCGTAAGGCCATGGCGGCCGGCCTTTCTGCGCGGCTCTTTTCGCTTGCGCTTGTGCTGACAGGATTCGTCGGTGCGGCGGCGTGCGCCGAGGACGCGGTATATCTCTCCGCCCCCAACAGCCCGCAGGCGCGAGCCAAGGTCACTGGGCGCGTGCTCGATTACAACGGCCGCGAGCTGCTGCTGGACACGGGGGGTAATCAGAAGCGTTATGCCGCCGACCAGGTGGTGGCGGTCGACAGCGAGTGGACCCCCACGCAACTGGCGGCGGACGAGCTATTTGCACGGCGTGAATACGCCGAGGCTGTGGTGAAGTACGAAGAGGCCGTGCGCAGCGAGCCGCGCCGCTGGGTGCAGCGCAAGCTGGTGGCGCAGATGATCTGGTGCCTGCGCAACCTGGAACAGTATCGCCGCGCGAGCGAATTGTTCCTGGCGCTTGCGCGCGACGATCCGGCGATGCTCTACTTTTCGTGCATTCCGTTGCGCTGGCTGCCGGCGCAGACGCCGCCTGACCTGGAAAAGCGGTGCCGCGAGTGGCTGGTCAGCGATTCGCCCCTGGCCGTGCTGCTGGGGGCGAGCCATCTGGTTTCGTCGGCCGAGCAAGCCGAGGTCGTGAAGCGCTTGGAGGTGCTCGCGAAAGCCAAAGATGCACGGATCGCGGCGCTGGCTCGGGCGCTCACGTGGAATGCGACATTCGCCACGGCGAGCAGCAAGCAATTGACCCAGTGGGCTGACGATCTGGAGACCTTTCCCGACTCGGTACGCGCCGGCCCGTGTTTTGCGTTGGGGCGAGCGCAGGCGCAACAGAAGCAGTCGGCCGATGCCGCACTAAACTTGCTGCGCGTGCCCATTCTGTATCCCGAGGACCGGCCGCTGGCGGCCGCGGCGCTCTTTGCCGCCGGGCGAGCGCTGGAGGATAACGAACAAGCGGACGACGCCCTGCGCCTTTATCGTGAGCTGGTGGCCGAGTACCCAAAGTCGCGCCCGGCCGCCGAAGCCCAGCAACGGCTGGAAGAGGTCGACAAGAATTCCACTCCGCGTGCGGGAGCGCAATGACCGCACGAATCGGAAAAACACGCGATGTCGTTTGCCGTTGGTGGTTTCTCCGCCGGTCGCGGTCGTGCGAGTCGGGCTGTGCGTCGCGAGGCCTCTGCATCGCGGTCGCGCTGTTTCTCGCAATTCATTGCGCACTCGCGCGGGCGGATTCGTCCGACGAACGCTTTCTCGACGGACTGCGGCAACGACAGTTGTTTTCGCTGGCTGAAAAGTTCTGTCGCGACCGCCTGGCGCGCGATGAGCTGCCGGAAGACCGGCGGGCGCTGTTCGCGATCGAGCTCTCGCGCACGCTGGTCGAAGAAGCGTTGCAATCGCCGCCGGAAAAGCGCGATGAACTCTGGAAGCAAAGCCTGGCGACCGTCGACGATTTTGCCAGGCGTTATCCGCAAAGTCCGCGGCTGGTGCAGATTCGGGTGCAGCGGGCTCTGGTGCAGTTGGCGTGGGGAGAATTGCTGGCGCAGGAGTTGGACACCGGCGGGGCGCGCGATGCGCGCCTGACGGCCGCGCGCGATCATTTGCGACAGGCGATCGAAGAGTTGGAGAAAGGGATCGAGAAGATCGCTGAACTGCAGCGTCGTCTGCAGCCCAGCCGCAAACCGGCGCCCGGCGAGCTTTCGACGAGTGAGTTGCGGTCGCTCGAGCGCAACTCTCAATATCAATTGGCCCGCGCGCTGCGCAGGCAGGGGGAAAGCTACCCGCTTGAGAGTGCCGACCGCGCCAATTCGCTCACTCAGGCCGGCGAACTGTTGCGCGTGCTGGCGCAGGGGGACGTCGAGGATCCGCTGACGTGGCCCAGCCGGCTTGACGCCACGACGTGCTATCGGCTGCTCGGCCATCTCGAGGCGGCGACACGGCGGCTCGACCAGTTGGACGAGGAATCGCCGCCGCCGCGCGCCCAATTGCGTGCCCGCGCCGAACGGATGCGGGTGGCGCTGGCCGAGAAGCACGTGAGCGAGGCCTTGGCGCTCGTCGAGAAAGGGCGCGTGGTCGAGGACTTCATCTCGGCCGACCTGGATCTTGCGACGCTCGAGGTTTACCTGGCCGCCTGGCGGGCGGCGGTCGATGCAGGCGAAAAATCGCAGGCCAGCGCATGGCAGGAGAAGGCCGCCGCCGTGGTGCGCGACATCGAGCGCGACCACGGGCCGTACTGGCGGCGCCGCGGTGAGAGTTTGTTTGCCGAGCAGATTGCCGCCAACCCGGGCACAACCGACGTTGGCGTGCTGGCAAAAGCGGCCGAAGGCTTTTATCGGGCCGGCCAACCGGACGAGGCGCTGGCCGCGTTCGATCGCGCCGTGCGCGAAGCGCATACCGCAGGGCAGGACGCCAAAGCGTTCGAGCTGGGCTATGCGGCGGCCGCCATCGAGCAGGAGCGCAAGAATTACGCGGCCGCGGCCGAGCGGTTTCGCCAGGCTGCGCTGGCCGCGCCTGATGATCCTCAAGCGGCCGCCTCGCACCTGATGGCGATCTACGACCTGGGTCTGTTGGCGCGCAGCGGCGCGGCCGAGCCGCTGGCCCATTACACCAAACTGCTCGAAGAGCACCTCGAGACCTGGCCGAAGGCCGAGACAGTGGATCGCGCCCACCTGTGGCTGGCCCGCGTTCGCGAGCGCGATCGCCAGTGGCAGCAGGCCGCCGAGCAGTATGCCGCGGTCCGCCCCGCCATGGACGAAAGCCCGGAGGCCGCCGCGGGTTTGGCACGCGCGTATCGCGAATTGCTGGCGGAATTGCGCGCCGCGGGAAAGCCGACCGCGGCTGCCGCAAGCGCGGCACTGGCCGCTTTGCAGACGGCCAGCGGTTTGAAGCAGACCGCTCCCGATGCATGGAACGCGGAGCAGTTGGCGGCCCTACTGGCGATCGCCGGCATCTGGCTCGAATACACCGAGGACGGCGCGGCCAAGGCCGAGCGCGCTCTGGAAGTCGCGTTGTCGCAATCCCAAGCCGCGAGCGACGAGTGGAAGGCCTCGGCACATGCACTGCTCGCGTATTCGCTGGCCGCGCAGGGGCGCGTCGAAGATGCGGAGCGACAGCTAGACGAGGTCGCCGGGGCCGGCCCGGCCGCGCTCGAGACGTTGGTTGCGGGGCTCGATCGATTGGGCGCCACGGCGCAACCTGGACTGAAGCGCAACCTGGCGGCGCTCGAGCTGCGCGCGCTTGCGAGGATCAAGGCCGGTTCGGCCGAGATTAACGACGAGCAGCGTGCGGCGCTCACCCTGGCGCGCACGCGGGCGCTGGTGGCGGCGGGGCGCGGTGATGAGGCCGCCGCCGAGCTGCGACAACTGGCCGCCCAGCATCCGCGCGACGGCCACATCCAGGAAGCGCTCGCCACGGCTCTTTGGGAAGCGAAGGATCCCGGCGCCCTGGCCGCATGGCAAAACATCGAGGTCAAGTCGCGCTCGGGCGGTGAGCGCTGGATGCGCGCGAAGCTGCACGAAGCATTGATCTACGATCAGCGCGGCCAGCGCGAGCGCGCCGCGCAGACCATCAACGTCGTCAAGACGCTCTACCCGGAGATGGGAGGCGCCGAAATGAAGCAGCGATTTCTGGACGTACTTAAGCGCAACGAGTAGCCGCGGCCCCCCACGCGGCGTTGGTGTCCGGTCGTGAAAATCGACCAGAATCGCCGACTCAGCGGCGGTGCGAGCCGCTTTCTTTGCCTAGGGCGCACAACTAAGATAGGCCCAGCGGATTTACCCCGGGCGGACGATTCTCGATCCGCGGGGAACGCTTGTGAACGACACCCGTGATTTCCTACAGGCGACACGATGGACTACGCGCTTCCGGAAGTGGCTAAGCCCACCCGCGTCAAGAAGAAACAGGTGCTGATGGTGGCCAGCGGTGATTTGCGGCCGGCCGCCAACCGCAACTGTTGGGCATCGCAGCAAGAGATGGAAGAGAAGCTACGGCACGCCGTCGCCGACGCCGGATATGAACTCCTGCGCGCCCATCCCTTTCGGCCGGAAGAAGGACACGGCTTCATCAGCTCGCAGAAGGAAGGGATGGCGGTCTTTGCCGGGATCGACCCGAAGGCCCCGCTCATCGTGGCCGAGGCGGTCTGGCAATACTCGCACCACGTGCTGCACGGCCTGGTCGCGCACCGCGGGCCGATTTTGACCGTCGCCAACTGGTCGGGCACGTGGCCGGGACTGGTCGGCATGCTCAACCTGAACGGCTCGCTCACCAAGGCCGGCGTGAAATACTCGACCCTGTGGAGCGAGGACTTCACCGATGCGTTCTTCACCGACGGATTGCGCCGCTGGTTGCACAAGGGAGAGCTGCGGCACCGGACGGATCACGTCGTCGACTGGCACGATGTCGAGCCGCCCAAAGCGGAACGCAAGCTCGGCAAAGCTCTGGCCGCGCAGCTGCTGCAAGAAAAAGCCATCATGGGTGTCTTCGACGAAGGATGCATGGGCATGTTCAACGCCATCATCCCCGACGATCTGCTGCACGCGACGGGCGTCTACAAAGAGCGTCTGAGCCAATCGGCGCTCTACTACGAAACGACGCAGGTGCGCGATGACGAGGCGGCGGCGGTGCGCCGCTGGATGGAGGAGCGCGGCATGAAGTTCGTCACCGGCACCAATGCCGAGGACGAGCTGACCGACGACCAGATTCACCAGCAGTGCAAAATGTATATCGCCGCGGTGCGCATCGCCGATGACTTCGGCTGCCACGCGATTGGCATCCAGTACCAGCAAGGTTTGAAGGATTTGCTGCCCGCCAGCGACCTGGTCGAAGGCACCCTGAACAACGCCGATCGTCCTCCGGTCACCAGCCGCGACGGCACCCGGGTGTTGTATGCTGGTGAGCCGCTGCCGCATTTCAACGAAGTGGACGAGTGCGCGGGGCTCGACGCCTTGATGACTTATCGGGTGCACCGCGTCCTGGGACAGCCGGTCGAGAACACGCTGCACGACATCCGCTGGGGCGATATCGATCGGTCGGGCACGGTTAACGACTACGTATGGGTGTTGTTGATCAGCGGCGCGGCTCCGCCCGCCCATTTCACGGGGGGCTGGGCAGGCGCCTCGAGCGAGCGGCAGCCGAAGATGTACTTCCGGCTAGGCGGCGGCACGCTCAAGGGCGTGTCGCGGCCGGGGGAAATCGTCTGGTCGCGCGTGTATGTGGCACGCGGGCGATTGAAAATGGACCTGGGGCGGGCACGAGTCGTCGAATTGCCCCACGAAGAAACGCAGCGGCGCTGGCAAGCGACCACGCCCCAATGGCCGATCATGCACGCCGTGACTTACGGCGTGTCGCGCGATCAAATGATGGCCCGCCACAAGAGCAACCATATCCACGTCGTTTACGCGAACAGTGCCGAGGAGGCGGACCGGGCCTTGTGGGCCAAGGCTTCGATGGCCGACGCGCTAGGGCTGGACGTGGCGCTGTGCGGCACGCGCGCCGGCGGTGACGCGTGGTGACGGCGCGGTCGGACTGCGGTAGCGGCAATTGTTCCACTTGCACTTTCGGTCAACACCTCACGTTGACAGCTCTCCGGCCGACGTCCAGAATCGCAAATAGTGACTTGCGGACCGCGATTGAGGATCTCTTTGCATGAACAAGTGGGTTGAAGCTTTGTCAGGCCGGCTAACTCTCGTCTTGTTGGGCTTGCTTGTCCTGTCCGGCTGCGGCACGAAGGCCTACGAAGAGCGGGTCGAAAAGGGATTGGGAGGTCTGCGCACGGCGCAGATGTTCATCGGGATATCGCCGAATTTTGCCGACATTCCCGGCACCAATATAAAACTGCGCCTCCCAAAGTTCGTCGACGGTTCCGCCCGGGCGTACAACGACCAATCGGCCGAGCCGAGCGGCCAGGGGCCCGTCAATCCCGGCCGGCTGAACCCGCCATATTTCAAGATTCCTGGCTTGCGAGTGTGCTACGAAATGTCCGGCCACGACTCGACGGCGAATCAGCCGGCGACATTTTACTGTTACCTGGCGGCCTTGCCCGCTGCCGACGCCGTTGTCGACGGCAAGCCCGTCGAGGAGTGGATCCAGGCGCAATTGGCGCCGACGTTTCCCGGGGCGCAGTGGGAGTCGGTTCAGTGCGCTACCCAATCTGGTCGTCAGGTCGAGTGGAAGATGATCACGGTCAAGGGAAGCCAGCCGTTCTTCAATGGCACGCTTCCCGACTCGAAGAACCTTCCCGGCGTTTTGCAGCTCTTCAGCAAGGAGATCGACGGCACGCAAGTGCTGATTGGTTGGCGCTATCCGGACAACATCAACCAGAGCGTCAGCGATGTCGCGCGGTTGACGGCCGGGAGTGCGGTCGGGGCTGCTCCGGCCGATCCGCCGGCGGCGAATTAGAGCCGTGCGTCCGGCGCTCTTGTTGGCGCTAGCTGATGCTCCGATCGGCTCTGTGTCTTTTGGCTCCCTGGCAGCGCAACTTTTGCGGTTGCCGAGTAAGCCGGTTCGCCGACAGGACTCATTTTTTTCCCAGCGCGCGCTGTCGCCGAAAGAATTCGCTCAGCAGGGCGCTGGCCTCTTCGGCCAGGACGCCGCGTTGCACCTGCACGCGATGGTTGAGCCGCGCGTCATTGAGAAGTTGGTAGAGTGTGTCGACGGCGCCCGCCTTGGGATCGGCCGCGCCGTAAATGACCCAGGGAAACCGGGCCTGCACGATGGCCCCGGCACACATGGGGCAAGGCTCGAGCGTGACGTACAACACACAATCTTGCAGCCGCCAACTGCCGCGCGCCGCGGCGGCTTGCGTGATGGCGATCATTTCTGCGTGAGCCGTGGGGTCTTGCAACTGTTCGCGCTGATTGTGCGCGGCGGCAATAACGCGTCCTTCGTGCACGATCACCGCACCGACCGGAACCTCGTCTTCTTCGGCAGCCAGTCGTGCCTGTGCCAGGGCCAGCCGCATGAACGGTTCGTGCATGGTCACTTGCCCGGATGACGGAATTGCTTGCCGTCCAGATCGATGACGCCGTCGTTGCCAAAGCGAATTTCCAAGCCGGCGGGCTGTCCACCCTGGCTGCGCAATTCGAATTGATGAAATCCCTTTTGCAGGGACACAGGAATGTAATGCCAGAAGGCTTCCTTTTGCTTGGCTCCGTATAACGATTGTCCGTCGACTTTCAGCGCGAGTGGACCGACGTGTTTTACCTCGAACTGATAGAGGCCGGTCGTGGGCGCCTCGAAAATGGCGGCCAGGATGAACGGTTCATCCTGCTTGATCTTGGTATCTTCCAGCCATTTGCCTTCATTCGTCAGAGGCACCGGAACCAATGGCCCGTTTTCGGCTTTGAACTGCAAGCCGGCGGCGAGCTTCGTACCTGCGCGCAATTTGCGTGGCGGCAACGGCGCGTCGGGGACCACGGTGAGCATGACCGGCTGCGAGATGACCACATCCTTGCCGGTTTCGCTGAAGAAAGCTCTGGCGCGTATCGCGATCGGACCCAGGCCGAGTTCCTCCGGCTTGACTTCGATCTCGCCGTGATCGCCTGTGACGACGCCCAGCGTACGCATCCCCTCGGAAAAAACGATCCTCACCGCGTCGGTTGCTTTGGCCGTAAGCTTGAAGGGCTCTTTCCACGTTGCCTTTCCGCTGACCGAGCAGAAGAACTCGATCTGGCGACGATGATTGTTGAACTTGACCGGCAGGATCACGCGTCCCTGCGATTCCACGGATGAGGGCTCGATGCCGACCACGCGCAGCTCGGCATCGCCGTCGGGAAATTGCGTCGTGTCAAACTCCAACGTGCCGGACGCGGCGCAGTGCGAGACTTGTACGCCGTTGGCATACAGCTCGAAGCGGTCGAGCGGCTTGCCATCGAGTTCACCCGACGGCCGCAGACTAACGGTCCCGTCCAAGGTCGCGCCCGCACTTACACCTTCGACGCTGACGGTGGGAGTGCGCGCCCAGGGGCTGCAGAGCGGATCGCCGAGGATGATCAGTTGGTAGGGGGAGGCGACGGCCTGATAGAACGCCTCGGCCAGCGAGTAGCCTCGCGCATAGTGTACTTGAACGAAGGGATCGGGAAACTTTTGCGGTATGGCGAAGGGCTCGACGACGGTACCGCTCGAGCCCGCGGCGCCAGCCCGCAGAAAATCGGTGAGCCGCTGCTGATTATCGTTGGCGCTGAAGATTCCGCCATAGCTTGTGAAGTTTTCGCACAGAGCCCCTGGCAGGATCGTGCTTTGCGAGCCCTTCCAGTCGAAGTTGCGGGTACCGGTCAGCAGGCCGGCCACGTCCTTTTTGCCCACGGGCAGCTTGCCATTCACCACCTCGGCGCGGACGCCGAGCTTCTTCAACTCGCTTAGCGCCGCCGGATAGGCCGGCTCGCGCGTGCCCGAGCGATGTACGTCGCCGGTTTTGCAAAAGTAAATCGTGCCGGGCGGTTTAGTGCCGTCGGCGGCGACACTGCGTTTCAGATACGAGATCGTCTCCTCGACGCTCATGCCGTAGTTGCTGGTGACCCCGAGCATCGTGCTCAGCACGTAGGAATGACCGCCTCCCTCGACGAGTTTGCCCGCCTCGTCGAAGCCATACCAGCCGCGAAAAGCCTGCGAAGGGTTGTCGGAGCTGTCCTTATCGGCGCGGCGCATGTAGTGATTGCTGTCGAGTGCCACGAAACGAAAATCGCCGGGCACCACCTGCGTCGCAAAGTAAGTCAGCGAGGTGATCGATCCGACCGGCGTAAACTGTGGCGGGGCCTGCTGCCCGCGCAGCATCGCTTTGAAATCGATCGACCAGGGAAAGTCACTGGAGTAGACGATGTAGTCGATTTGCGGCGAGATGCCGCGCTGGTTGATAGCGCTCAAGACGGGTAGCAGAAGCTTTTGGCGAAACAGCTCGACGTCGACTTTATCGGTCGAATAGGGCCAATCCACATAAAGTACATTGATCGGCGGCAACTGACGTAGCGCGGCAAAGTGGTGCGCGATGGTGAGAGAAGCCCAACTCCGCGCATTGGCGACGACAAAGACATTTTCCGGACCGCCTCCCGCGCACGCTGTTCGCGGCGCAAACAGGGGCAAGACCAACATGCCGCAGGCGAAGGCGACCGACCGAAACCCGGCGCATGGTTTCAAGAGCAGCTTCCTGAATGCTTGACGACAATCGCGCCTCGGCCGAAGCGTGCACGCAGCACCAATCTACGGAAGCCAAAGGCCGCGAATCGAGATCGCCCCATGGGCGCGTCCTCGCGCTAGTCTATCATCCGCGCCACGTCTGAGCGACGGGGCCGCTGGAATACGCGGGCGGCTACCGGGTAGCTGACGAATGTCGACGAAGGTTGCATTCGGCGCAAGAAAAAAGGCGCCGCGCGCTCTTGCGAGCGGCGCGGCGCCCTCGGAATCGCAGTTGACCTTACCAACCGTAGTAGCCGTAGAAACCGTAGGGTCGCGGGCCAAAGTACGAATAGCCAGGATACCCGTAGTAGTACCCGGCAGGATAGCCAAAACCGAATCCGACCGCGGGCCCCGGATAGAAGGCGCGGTAGGGGGCATAACCGTACGCGTACGGCCGGTAATAGGGACGCGGAGCATAGTAGGCTCGGTAGTACGGCCTGGGACCGTAGTACCCGTAAGGGCCATAGGGACGTGCCGAAGCCGTCGCGCTTGTGCACGTCCAAAGGCCCAGCGCGAGAAGCAAAACGGCGGCAAATCGTTTCATCACTCTCTCCTTATTTCGAGCGACCCGAACCCCGCGATCGATTGGCCGAAAACCTTCAATATTTTTGCTTATCGCAGGCGGAAAACAAGTCGCCAATCCTTGCCTTGCCGTCAGCTATTCGCGCGTCGCAAGCAGGCGGCTTTCCGACGTAAGGGGGACGCCAGCGTATGCTACCGCCGCCAAGGGTGCGCTAGCTTTTCCGCTGCCGCACCTTGTAATTCCCGCGACTTTCGTCGTACTCCAGATCGATCAGCCCCTTGGCTTTGATGTCCTCCAACAGGTCCGAAAAGCTGCCGTAGCCGTAGTAGCTTTCGCTGAAACCGGGATAGACGCGGCGAATGGTCTGCTTCAAGAGCGATCCCCACAGCGGGTCGTAATCCTGCTCGACCGATTGTAAGACGGCCAGCACGCGATCCGTGGCCTCCTGCTTCTTGTCTTCCTCATTGGTCTTGCCCTTGCGCGGGGGAGCCTTGGCGCGGCGGGCGACGCGGATCAGATCATCGTAATAGATGAACTCGTCGCAATTGCCAATCAGCAGATCGGACGTCGAACTTTTCACGCCGCAGCCGATGACGCGCTTGTTGTTTTCCTTGAGCTTCGACACGAGCGGCGAAAAATCGCTGTCGCCCGACAGCAGCGCGAAAATATCGATGTGGTCCTTCGAGTAGCAAAGGTCCAGGGCGTCGACCACCATGCGGATGTCGGCGCTGTTCTTGCCCGTCATGCGGCGCTGCGGAATGTCGATCAGCTCGACCCCCTGGGCGTGAAACTCCTGCAGCGCGTCTTTGTAGTGACTCCAGTCACAATAGGCGCGCTTGTAGACGATGCGCCCTTTTTCCAGCAGACGTTTTAAAACCAATTGAATCTGGAAATTGCCGACCCCCATGTCGCGGACGCCGATGGCCAGGTTTTCGAAATCCACGAAGACGGCGATCAATGGTTCGACGGACATGCGTACCCGGGGGCTGGCGAGGGATGTGGAGGAACTTCGCGCGGCCGCACCGCGGCGGCAGCGATCATGTCAAGGATTGTCCCCATGCGACGTGGAAAGTACAACCTCAAGCGCTCGGCGGCGCGGCGGCCGATGCCGTTTCCCGCGCCGCGGCGCCGACGATCACTCCCCTTTGCCGCGCGGGCGCGCTCTTCCAGGCTGTTTGCTTGTCCGCGCGGAGCCGCCACCCCGACACGGCGCTTCTTCGGCCAGACCGCCGGGCACCGGCGCGTCGCGCACCACGGCCGAGGCGGGCAGATCCTCGCGCAGCCCTTGAAACGACGGATGCCGCAGCACGTGATCCCGCGTCCAGTTGGTGAACTCCACCTGGCACACGAGCTTGGGCTTGACCCAATGCACGCCCCGGCCTGCCTCGCGCGGCGTCAGATTGGCGAACGCAGGCCGATCGGTTTCCAGGCGATCAAGCTGCCGTCGGAGCTTCAATAGTGTCTCGATCGAGAAGCCGGTCCCTACGCGCCCGGCGTAAAGCAGGTGCCCGGGGCGATCGTAGTAGCCGATCAACAGGGCGCCAAATCCCTGTCGGGAGGATTGCGGATCGGTGAATCCGCCGATGACGAACTCTTCGTGCTGCAGACACTTCGATTTGAGCCAGTCGAGGCCGCGGCCCGCCGCGTAGGGGCGGTCGCGCCGTTTGGAGAGAGCTCCTTCCAGGCCATGGCGGCAGCACTCGCGCAGAAATTCCGGGCCATTTCCCTCGATGTGATCGCAGTAGCGAATGCGGCCGGTCTTTTTTTGTTTTCCGAGCAAAGCGGCCAGCATCTGCTTGCGATCGGCAAGTGTGACGCCGCGCAGATCGTAACCATCGAGATAGAGCAAGTCGAAGACGTAGTAGATCATGCGCTCATAGGCGTTGGTTGAGAGCGCTTCTTGCAGAGCTTGAAAGCTGCTGGTTCCATCCGGCTGAAGAACCACTGCTTCGCCATCGAGAATGGCCGATTCGACCGGCAACCCGCCGGCGGCCTGGGCGATCGTTGGGAACTTGGCGGTCCAATCCAATTGCCGCCGTGTGAAGAGTCGCGCCTTGCCCTGCGCGACATGGCAAATCAGCCGGTAGCCGTCGAACTTGATCTCGTGAATCCAGGGGCCTTCGTCCGGCGGTGCAGCCACCAGCGTGGCCAGCTCGACGTCGATCGCGGCGGGCATCTTGCTACGGCGCGCACCGCTTAAACCCGCAGGCGTGGTGGCCTTTGAAGTCCGGCGCGATGCGGCGCCGGTCGTGCGCCGCTGCGAGGGCCTGATTTCGCCGGCGGACGCAGCGCGGGATGGACGGCGTTTCGTGGGCATCACCGTCTAGCTTAATCGCGAGCGGGCGTAGTCGCTCCACTCGCCCTGGACCTCGAGACGCAAATAGTCCTGCCAATAGCGCTGGGCGGTGCCGGAGTGACCGCGTTCGTCGAGGCAATCGGCCAGGTTGTACAGCGGGTCGGCGAACCAGGGGGCAAGTGCGATCGCTCGCTGGAAGGCACGCGTCGCTTCGTCGCATTGCTTCAGCTCGCACAACACCACGCCCAGATTGTTCCAAGTATCGGGTGAGTCTTCGTCGTGCTCGAGCGCCTGACGGTAGAATCGCACGGCCTCGACCTTGCGCCGCGAACGATACAGCACGTTGGCCAGGTTGAAGCAGCACGTGGCTGACGAGCCCGACTCTTCGAGCGCTCGCCGGTAACAGCGCATCGCTTCGTGAAAGCGCCCGGCCTCTTCGTGTGCGCACCCTTGCTCGAACCAATTCGTAGGCTCGGCGCGGGTTGTAAGCCCCACCACGGCGCCGCGACGCGACGCGGCAGAATGGCCCGGCGCGCTGAGGAAGTTCGGCGATCGACGGCGCTGGCTGTTTTCGGATCGATCCGTCTGCTTCATGGCCATCCTTGCGGTGTCTTCGCGAAGTGCGTTTTGGTGTGTTCAGGAAGTCTTGCGTTTCTTGCCGGCCGACGACCCGTGGCTGGCCGCGAGCTTCTTGGCCGGCTTGGCCGCGCGGGCCGGAGCCGCACGCTTGTTGGCCTTCTCCAGGCTGGCCTTCAGGGCGTCCATCAGGTTAACGACCGCCGGCTCTTCCTCGCCAGGGGGCGTCACGATCTCGCGCCCTTCGACCTTGGCGTCGATCAGCATCCGCAGCTTGTGGACATACTCGTCCTGGTAATCGCCCA
The DNA here is from genome assembly GCA_035546535.1 of Pirellulales bacterium. Lineage (NCBI taxonomy): Bacteria > Pseudomonadati > Planctomycetota > Planctomycetia > Pirellulales > Pirellulales bacterium. The sequence continues at coordinate 16,079 of DASZWQ010000151.1, forward strand.
GGTCGACCTTCTTGGGGGTCGACGCCTTGATCAACGTCTCGGCCAGCTTCAATTCCGTGGCCGACACTTTGGCTTGGCCGATCGGGAAGTCCCCGGTGCTGCGCACCGCCTGGGCGTAGTTCAATTGGGCAAGCGTGAGTAGCCCGTCGAGCGGTCGTACGAGCACCAGGTGCTCGCGGCCGAACATCACGGCCTGGCCAATGCCCCATTTGTTCTGCTTGACCATCGCCTGCTGTAGCACGGCGTATGGCTTCACGCCTCCCTCGCCGTCGGGCGTCAGGTAATAGCTGCGCCCGGAGAAGTACACCGGGTCGATTGACTCGGGTGCGATGAACGAATCGAGCGTGATCGCCTTCTCGGCTGGCGTGCGGAGCGTGTCGAGCTCGCTGGGCTGGATGACGACGTACTCGTCCTTGCTGACCTCGTAGCCCGACACGATTTCGCTGGTTGGGATCTCGCCGTGTTGAGGGCAGACCTTGACGTAGCGAATGCGGCTGTGATCCTTGTCGTGCAACTGGTGCAGTTGAATCTTGCCTTCGTCGCTTTGCACTGCGTTGAAAGCCTGCACCGGCACCGAGACCAGGCTGAGCCGCAGAAAGCCCTTCCAGCTATAGCGCGCCATGAGTGGGGCCGCCGAATGAATGAGGAAGCACGATGTGTGGGCTCCCTCCGCGAAAAGTTGGCTCCCTCCAGGCCAGCTAGCATTGATAGCACGCAGCGTGCCGAAGGTCAAAACAAACGCGGAAGCGCGGAGTGAAGAGTGCTGATTCCTGGGGGAAACCGCGCGCGGCGGCCACGCAGCCGTCGAACGCTCAGCACTCATCGCTCCGCGCTTTTCGCGATGCGCTCTTGCGCTTCGTTAGCCGACTGACAGCCCGGCGGCCAGCTTGCCCAGGGCCTCGGTTTCGATCTGCCGCACCCGCTCGCGCGTCAGGCCGAGGGTCTCGCCGATTTCCTTCAGCGTGCGCGGCTCGTTATCGTCCAGGCCGAACCGCAGGCGCAGCACCGTAGCCTCGCGCTGGTCCATTGTTTCCAACTGGGCCATCACGTGGGTCAGGTTGTCGCCTTCGACCATTTCGTCTTCGGGATTACGGCTGCGCTCGTCCATCACCATCTCCGAAAGCGACCAGCCCGCGTCGGATTGATCGGTCTGGGGCGTCGAGCTGTAGATGCGGATGGCTTTCTTGATGATGGGCAGCTTCTTCCGCGGCAGACCCAGCACGCGGCCGATTTCTTCGGGCGTGGGCGTGCGGCCGAGTTCTTCGGATAGGCGGATCGTGGCCCGCCGCCATTTCGACAACAGCTCGACCATGTAGGCCGGAATGCGGATCGTCTTGGCCGTGTTGATCAGGGCCCGCTTGATCGATTGCTTGATCCAGTAGCTGGCGTAGGTGCTGAAGCGGGTGCCCATCGCGGGGTCGAAGCCCTCGACGGCCCGCAGCAAGCCCAGGTTCCCTTCCTCGATCAGGTCCTGCAGGCCCAATCCCTTGCCGGTGTAGCCGCGGGCGATGTTCACGACCAGTCGCAGGTTGGCGCGCACCATGCGATCGCGAGCGGCGGTGTCGCCGTCGCCAATCGCCACGGCCAACTCGCGCTCTTCGGCGGCCGAGAGGAGCGAGGTCTCGTTGATTTCACGCAGATACGTCTCCAAAGGAGACTGTACGGCGGCTGCGGATCGTCGGCGGGTCTTCGGCATGGATGTCGCCATATGGCACTGCGTAAAGGAAGCGAGGTATCGGAACACACAAGAGATCGACGATGCCCGTAGGAATTCTCCAGCGTTGCCGTCCGCGGACAAGGTGGACCGGATGTGCACGCGCTAGGGTGCGTAGCGGTGAAAGCGAACCGGCCGGTAATAGGTCGAATCGGGTGCCAGACGATTCACTGCGGGACGCCTGCCGGATCAGGTTGCGCAGCGGAAGAGGGTGGCGCACGACGCACCGCGTGGCGCCGATCTCGAAGGGGCGCCGAGGCGCGCAAAAAAGGGAACGCTCCTGATTTGCGGCCTGTCGACCGCACTGCCAGGAGCGTTCCCAAGTTCTGTGTCGATTCTGCCGGCTGCGCGGGGGCGAGTTTGCCGGCCGCGCGGCCCGGAATCGGCTGCGAAAGACTACTCGGTCGTACGCGGTTTGATCAGCGGGCCGGAGTCGCCGCCAATGCCCCCCTTGAGCTCGGTCGTGGAGGTCGAAGGCGTCGGTGCCGCCGCAGCTTCGCTCTCCTCGGCAGCCTGATGTTCTTCCTCGCTCCACTCGACCCGCTTGCGCGACAGTCCGATTTTGCGCTCTTCGGTGTCGACGCGCAGAATCTTGACTTCGATGGGTTCGCCGACTTTGACGATGTCCTCGGGATTCTCGACCTTATGGTCGGCCAATTCCGAGATGTGCAGCAACCCCTCCAGCCCATTCTCCAGACCGACGAAGACGCCGAAGTTGGTGAGCTTCGTGACCGTGCCGGTGACGATCTGCCCCGGCTGGTACTTGTTGGGGATGTCCGTGGCCCAGGGATCCTCGCTCATCTGCTTGAGCCCCAGGGCGATGCGGCGGCGTTGCTGATCGACCGAGAGCACTTTGCACTCGATCTTCTGGCCCTTCTCGACCGCCTCGCTGGGATGGCTGATCTTGCGCGTCCACGACATGTCGCTGACGTGCAAGAGTCCGTCGATCCCTTCCTCGATCTCGATGAAGGCGCCGTAATTGGTCAGGTTGCGTACCGTGCCGGTGACGAGCGAGCCCGGCGGATAACGCTCGGCCACCTTGTCCCAGGGGTTGGCCTGGGTCTGCTTCATGCCGAGCGAGATTTCCTGCTTCTCGCGATTGATGCCCAAGACGACAACCTCGATCTCGTCGTCGATATGCACCAATTCGTTGGGATGGCTGATGCGCTTGGTCCATGACATCTCGCTGATGTGGACCAGGCCTTCGATCCCTTCTTCCAGCTTCACGAAGGCACCGTAGCTCATCACGTTGACCACGGTTCCCTTCACGCGGCTGCCGACCGGGTACTTTTCTTCGACCTTTTCCCACGGGCTGGCCGACTTTTGCTTCAGGCCCAAGCCGATCTTTTCCCGTTCGCGGTCGATGTGCAGGATCTGCACTTCGATTTCCTGGTCGATCGAGACCATTTCGGAGGGGTGGCCGATACGGCCCCAGCTCATGTCGGTGATGTGCAACAGGCCGTCGATGCCACCCAGGTCGACGAACGCGCCGAACTCGGCGATGTTCTTGACCGTTCCCTTGCGGATCTGGCCGACTTCGAGCTCGGCCAAGAGCTTCGACTTCTTCTCGGCCCGCTCGGTTTCGATCAACGCCCGGCGGCTGACCACGATATTGCGGCGTGCCTCGTCGATCTTCAGCACCACGCACTGAATGGTGCGATCGATGTAATCGCCGATGTCCGGCGGGCGGCGGATGTCGACCTGGCTGGCCGGGAGGAAGACGTTGACGCCGATGTCGACGAGCAAACCACCCTTGATCTTGCGGGTGACCTTGCCGGTGACGATATCGCCTTCGTGGACGGTCTCCATGACCTTCAACCACGCTTCGATCTTTTCGGCCTTGCGCTTCGACAGCAGGATCATGCCGCCGTCGGCGCGGGCCATATTGCCGTCTTCAATCTCTTCGATCAGCACCTTGACCGTCTGGCCGGGCTCGGGTGGGGCTTCGTCCTCTTCCCACTCCGAGAGCGGGATGGTCCCTTCGCTCTTGTAGCCGACGTCCAGGAGCACCAGGTCTCCTTCGACGCGGATCACGCGGCCGTGGACGATTTGATTCAGAGTGATGTCACTACCGCCGCTGGCCAGGTCATCGGCCGAGGTCCCCTCCATCGCGGCGGCGAGTTCCTGCTCCCACTCTTCCTCGTTGAGGTCGAGGCTGCGAATCAGATTGCGATTAACCATGAAAGAAGTGTCACTATCTCCGGCCTGACAGGCATTGAGAATTCACCGGACGCCGATTGTGCGGGGGTCGCTAGCAAAGGGACCCGTAAGCGTCTCTTACGCACCCGTTTGTGCGTGACGGTGGCCTGTTCGCCGGCGTTAAATGCGCCCTCAAGCCGCGATCACCACGCCGGTGATCGACATTCCCCGGTTTGAAGACAGACCGGCAAGTATATCACTACCGGTCAAGGGGAACAATTGGTATGCGGGGGCGGTTCGGGGGCGTGGTTGTGGGCAAGGCTGAAGTTTTTGGCCCGATAAAAACCGCGTTTCCGAGCTTTGGACGCTCGACCGACCTGCTAAGAAGCCTCACCCATTATTCGTCGCCACGCGATTTGAATATGCTCGGCGCGAAATACTCGTTGCTTACGGGCGTTCCAAGAATGGACCTTCGTAACCGCGAGTTGAGGGTCTGTTGCCAGCGGCAGTTCTTTCTTCGCGACCCAATGAACCGTTGCCAGAAGCTCCAATCCGTGGGGCGTTTCAAACCCCTCAATAAGTCTGCCAACATCTTCCAACCTCTGGCGCGCCTCGGCGTCGTTTGCAATAAACGCGTCGGCCTCTTCGCTAGCCTCGGGAAGGAGCTCTATCTGAGAGCTGTTGGACCTGTCGCCGTAGCCACGTATCAGATGCCCTTCCATGTTCTGAAGGACGAAGTTTAAGTTCTCCGCGTAGGGCCCGAACTTATCCTTCACAAATGCGAGTTTGAGCGGTTCTCCAGACTCTTGCAAAAAGTACGCCAGCTTCTGGATTTCGAGACGAGAAACCCGATACCCGGGACCACCATATCGCTGAATCAGCTTTACAAAAAGTGCTCGCGCGCGAGTGATTCTCCTTTTTTTGTCAGCCACTGGCATCGACGATGGAACCGGTGCAGACGCAGGGCCAAACACTAGTACATGCACGGACGAATGAACAAACGCATTTTTTATCAATGGTAGGACATCCGACCAGTTTAGTCCTCCATTGCCGCATCCCAAGGGTGGAATAGCGACTGATTTGATCTGACGACATTCAATCTCATGCGTAAGTGCGGCGAGGCCGGAATTGATGAACTCGATTCTCGACTTCCCCTTCCAATGCTTCTTGGTGGGAAAATTGATGACGAATCTCGGATTCACCACTCGACCTGTTGGCACGACAAGCATTTTTCCAGGTTGCAATTCTTTGCGACGACAAGCTCGCTCATAGGCGCGGGTGTTCTCTGGAAATGCTTGCTTGAATTGCAGCGCAATGCCTTTCCCCATTACGCCAACGCAGTTTACAGTGTTGACAAGCGCTTCTGCGTCTGCTTCCAAAAGATTGCCGGATACGAATTCGATCATCAGTAGTACCATTCCGGTTTGACAAGCACCTTAACATCCGTGCATGAGGGCATCGCAGCCCGGACTAACGCGACCTGCGATTGATTCCTGACGCCGATCGCCGCTAGAAGATCCAGCGGCATCCTTTCATGGACAAGAAACTCGGCCTGCCGTCTCCGGCGACGATCACCGTCTTCGTTTGTATCCCGCCAATACCGAGCCCGCATTATGTCCCAATCGACCTGATCGAGACTATTCAGGTCATCGAAAAACCGCGTAACCTCCATAATCCCGTGCCCATCGGTAAACACATAGTCTAGGCCGGAATTCTTTATGCTCTCCGCACTTGTGACCAAGTATATCACGTCCCTTTGCCCATTGGGGCAGCCCGGCACATTGCCCCTATTGATCGTATAGAGCATTGGCGATCGCGGGGCAAAATAGAACGGAACATAATCATGCAGGCATCCTTTGGGGCCAATAGGCACCTCTATACCTGCCCGTTGCCCCTGAATCCTTTCGTACGCAATGCTTTTAAACTCAATTCCCTCGGCGCGTAACGTTTCCATGCACACCATCTCCCCGCGTTCGTCGATCCGCGCGAGATTTGCCAGGTCGGTGATGTGGTAGATCCATGTCGTCTTGGGCGGTTTTCCGGCCTTGCCCTTATCCGCCGCTCCAGGCATGGGCATACCTTAGAGAGGCCAAAGCGCTCAGGCAAGAAGTTGCCGGACGATCTCTCACCCAGCGCGCGAATTCGCTGCTCCGGAAAAAGGTTGCCTCACGAGGCGCCCATCTAGGCTTACCGCGCCCCAGCTCCGGTGACCACCTGATCCAGGGGCGCTTCCTCGGCCGCCGGCGGGACCTCGTCGCGCGGGGTGATCAGCTTCAACAAAAGTGGCAGGATCACCAGGTTGCCGGCCATGCCGCCGATCATCGACAGGCTTACCAGCACGCCGAAATAGATGGTCGGGATGAACTGGCTCAGGCACAGGGCCGTGAACCCGACGATCAGGGCCAGCGTGGAAAACACCACCGCCCGGCCGACGCTGTTGTGAACCGATCGCATGGCCTGGTCGATCGATTGCCCCTCGGCGCGGAACATGCGAAAGGCCGTGATGTAATGGGCCGAGGAATCGACGGCCAGCCCCATCGACACGGCCGCGATCATCGCTCCGCCCATGTTGATTTTCAGCCCTAGCCAGCCCAACAGGCCGGTGACGACCATAATCGGCAAGGCGTTGGGCACGAGCGTGATCAGGGCCGTCGGGACGCTGCGGAAGGCGATCAGCATCATCAGAAAAATGCCGCTGGTCGAGAGAATGAACGTCAGCCATTGATCGCCGAGCATGCTCTCGATCAACCGCGTCAACAGGACATAGAAGCCGGTAACCTGGGCTTCGGGGAATTCTTCGCGGCTGATCGCACCGACCTGCTGAATCAACCGTTCCTTCTCGGCCGAGCCCTGACGCTCCTGCGAGCGCAGCATGATCCGCACGAATTCGCGATCGTCGTCCTGCGGGTCGCGTCCATGCAAGAGGGCGACGATCGGCATCATCTTTTTCAGCGGGGCGAGCGTCGCGCCGAGCTGCGCCGAATCAATCTTCCGACCCGGGGTAAAGGCATCGAGCGCGTCGACCACGCTCATGACCTTGGTCAGGGCCGGGCGCTGTGCGTCCCCCTGCTCGTCTTGCACAAAGCATTCGGTGCGCAGCCGTTCTTCCAGGTGCCGGATGTGCGGCACGAAGTTGGGATCGTTCTCCGCCGGCACCGGCACGATCAAATCCCATACGCCGGCTCCGCCGAGCTTTGTTTCCACGAAATTGTAGGCGTGTACGATCGGGCTCGAACGACGGAAATTCTTCGTAAAATCGCTCTCCACCTCAAGCCAGAATGTGCCCAATAGCGGCGGGCCGGCGATCGCCACCGCGATCGCGGCCAACAGCTTCGGGCGGCGCTCGATCAATGACGAAATCCAGTGCAGGCTGAGATCGAGATGTCCCTCGCCCCACGCCCGCTTCGGGTCGGCGTCAATCCGTCCGGCCAGCGACAGCCCCGGCACCAGCATCATGATCACGAGCAAGGTGAACACGGCGGCGATCGACATCATCAGGCCGAAATCGTGGACCGGGCCGACGCGCGACACCATCAGCGAACCGAAGCCGGCCGTATCGGTGATGCAGGCCCAAAAGATCGGACCCGCTAATGACCCGCCGGCCACGATCATGGCTTCGCGCGGGAGAAAGCCGTCGTCGCGCAGCTCGCGAAAGCCAATCACGATGTGTACGACCGTGGCAATGGCGATCACGGCGACCACGGCCCACAACATCGAACTGACCATGCTCATGCGAAAGCCGCCTCCGACCAGTAGTCCTTCGGTGAGCATCAGCGTCGAAAAGACCACCGCCATCGGCACGATCACCCAGCGGAGGCTGCGGAAACAGAAGACGATCGTCAGCGACAACAGAACGGTCGAGGCGATGCCCAGCCGCTCGCCGTCTTCGTCGAGGTAGCGAAAACCGTCCACGATCATCACCGGTTCGCCGGTCAACACGCCGCCTGGCGCGATTTCATCGATCGCTTCGCGCATACGGTCGACGGTTTCCCAGCGCTCGACCGATGACTGGCTCTCGGGCTTGAACACGCACACCACGGCCGCGGTGCGCCGATCGGCGCTGACGGTGTATCCTTCGGACAATTTGAGAAAAGCCTCGCGCTGCGAGGCGATGGGCCACATCAACAGTTGCTGGCCGAGTGGACTGCGCGTCAGGCTCAGGACGCTGGCAATCCCCTCGACGTGCTCGAGCGCCGCCGAGAGTTTTTCCAGCCGTTCCAGGCCGCCAAGGGTCAGCAAGTCGGCGTCGTCGTAGGCCGCCAGGGCCACCTCGTTGCCGCCGAAGGTACGCTGCAACTTGTGATAAGGAGCCAGGATCGGATCATCCGGCGCGAACATATTCTCGACCGAACGATCGTACGCCAGACGCTGCGCGGGAAAGTACGCCACCAGCGTGAGAAGCAGCCCCAACGCCAGTAGCCGCCAGCGCCGCTCGACCAACCAGTGTGCCAGGCGTCCGCCGAACGTCGCCGACAAATGCGGCGGGACCGGCGCGCCATCGACCACGATCTCGGGCTGGTGGTCCGGCGAGGTTGGCTCGGTGGTGTCAGAATCGTGCATATCCATTCGTTACGTCAGCGGGCGATGGTGTTGTGCTCAATCATGGCCGGTGCAGGGCCGTTGCTGCAAGCCGGGATGAGCTAGTCGGCAGCGGGCAGCAGGCAGTCGGCAGTGAAAAGAACTAGGCAATCGTCGGTAGCCAGTATTCAGAAAAAAAGGCGCCTCGGCATGTCAACACGTAGCCGCCGGGCTTGCCCGGCGGGCCTCACTGCCCTCTGTCGTCTGCCTGCTCCTGCTCACTGCCCGCTGCTGACCAAGATACAATCGTCGTATGTCTCGCCCCGATCCCACGGCCGATGCTGCACGAATCGATCGCTGGTTGTTGATCGCACTGGTGCTGTTCGCGGTGCTGGTCCGTGCGCCGGTCGCGTCGCGTAACACGCGTGCCCTGCGCGCCGACGTCGATAACTACCGCGAGTTCGCAATTAACCTGCGCGAGCAT
>DASZWQ010000152.1 GCA_035546535.1 Pirellulales bacterium
AAAAGCCCTCGTGGCTTTTTTCAACCTCGCCAAGTGCGAAGCAAAGCTTCGCACGACTCGCAAAATAACGACTTACGTCGATATTTTGCCATCGCATCCCTGCGATGTCGCAGCCCGTTGAGTTCTTCAACAGGCTGCTAAACCTCTTCCAGACCGAAGTGGCCTGGCCTGTCAGGCGCCCGGCGCCTAGGATCAAACGCAGCCTCGCACGCTGCCTGGTCGCTTCCGACGTTTCTCCCGCGCTGCCTGTTTTCATGCCGAATCTTCGAATCTGATGCCTGATCACCTTTCGCCGGGCGCCAGCAGCAGGGTGGGATGCCCTGAATGAGCACGAATTCGACCCCGTCCGGCAATAGTCTCTCGGCTGCCAAGCACGATCCGTACGCGGCCTTGCGCGAACGCGATTTTCGGCTGTTCCTCTCCGGCAACTTCCTGTGGGTGCTGGGCTTCAAGGCCCAGACCGTGGCCGTCGGCTACGAAATTTTTCAGCGCACAGGCGCTTCACTCGCTTTAGGGTTCGTCGGACTGGTGCAGATATTGCCCGTGCTGGCTCTCGCCCTGATCGCGGGTCACGCAGCGGATCGCTTTGATCGACGCGTGATCATTCTCGTAACACTGGCGCTGACGGTCCTGGCCTCGGTGGGCCTCGCGATCGTGTCCTTGAGTGGCGCGCACATTTGGGTGACGTATGTTTTGGTCTCCATCATCGGCGTCGCGCGCGGTTTCTCGCAGCCTGCCCGCGCGTCGTTCCTGCCGCAGATCGTGTCAGGCGACCGTTTTCCCAACGCCATCACGTGGAGTACGGGCGCTTTCCAACTGGCGTTCGTCCTTGGACCGGCCTTGGGCGGGATATTGATGGCCATCTCTGGCAACGGCTCCTCGCCAGGAAAGGCCGATGCTGGTTCCGTCAGTGGTCCTGCGATCGTCTACGTTTGTCATGCGGCGGCAGCGGCAACCTTTTTTTGCTTGTTGTGCTTCATTCGTTCGCGACCTGTCACGCATCATGGCGAAGGCCTGACCCTGGCGTCTCTTGCCGCCGGGGCGAAGTTCGTGTGGTCGCAAAAGGTCATGCTCGGCGCTTTGACGCTCGACCTGTTCGCAGTCCTGTTGGGCGGAGCGACCGCACTGCTGCCCATTTACGCCTCGGACGAGATTCTCGACGTCGGAAAAATCGGGTTGGGATGGATGGAGGCCGCGCCGGCCCTGGGCGCGGTGCTCATGACCTTCATCATGGCCCACCGGCCGCCAATGGGGCACGCCGGCCGGACCATGCTGCTATCAGTAGCCGGCTTCGGCGTCGCGACGATTGTTTTTGGCTTCTCGCGTTGGTTTCCCTTATCGCTGGCCATGCTCTTTCTCGCGGGCGCCTTGGACAACATCAGCGTCGTGATTCGTCACACCCTTGTGCAACTACTCACCCCCGACGCCATGCGCGGCCGCGTCACGGCCATCAATGGCATGTTCATCGGCGCCTCGAACGATCTGGGAGGCTTTGAATCGGGCGTAGTGGCCAGCGTGGCCGAGCACTGGCACCGCGGCGGAGCCGAACTCTCCGTGCGCGAAGACGTGGCCTTCGGCGCAACGTTTTCGGTCGTAGTTGGAGGGATTGGCACGCTCGTGGTCGTGGCGCTGCTCTACTGGCGCGCCACGGCCCTACGGAACTACGACCGGCTGATCTCTCCCAGGCCGGACACGCAAGATCCCGAAGAGCAAGAACTGACGCCGTGACCGTCCTGTCGATGCTCGCCGAGCGAGCAGGAACGCGGAACCGGCTCAAGCCGCGCGCGATGCTGAAGTACGGCTTTGCGGCGACGCCACATCACGATTCTGCCGCGCAAACGCGTACAGCCGTCGCATGATTAACAAGAACGGCAACAAATACACGATATCGGCAAAGAAAAGAATCGGCAGGAACGCCACGGGCAGCTTGCCGATCGAGACATAGGCCACGCCCAGGATCGAGCCGAGAAACTTGCTGAAGAATCCCAGCGTGAGCACGTTGCGATTCTCGACCGGATTGCGGGCCACCATCCAGTAGCCCACGCCGAACAGCCCGACCATCACGCCCACCAGTTGCAGCGGCAGCATGAGCGTCGGCTTTTCGACGTCCAGGAATCGAAAGCCCTCGTGATAAAAAATCATCATGCCGATGCCGGCCAGGATGTTGTAGCCGCCGACGAACCACAACAGATACCGCATCCAGGGCGTTAAGGGCGCGGCGGCGGGTAGCGTCGAATTTGCAGCAGGCGACATGTGCGGAACTCCCTTTCCGACGTCACGAGATCAATTGCATTGCGCCCCGCGGCGAGGTCATCCCGATTACCGTGCGAAACGCCGTTTTAGACGGACGCCTGGCTTGCAAATTCGGCGGCCCACTGCTGCACGTTCGCGACTCCCTTGCGATGGCAGAAATCGCCGAAGGTCTCGCCTGGCTGCCGGTCCTGCTTGAAATACGTGAGCACCGGCACCAGCGTGCTGACCAGTTCCTCGCCCGGAACCATGTCCTTGTAGATCACGTTCAAGCGATCGCCGAGCAGACGCCCGCCCAAGAGCACGGTGTATTTCCCGGCAGCTTTACCCACCAGGCCCACGTCCGAGTTATAGGGGCGTGCGCAACCGTTCGGGCAACCGGTCATGCGCACCGTGAAGACCTCTTGCGACAGGCCCAGCCGCGCCAGCTCGACTTCCAGTTCGTCGATAACGCCCGGCAGCGCACGCTCGGCCTCGGTGATCGACAGCCCGCAGGTGGGCCAGGCGACGCAGGCCATCGACCAGCGGCGGACCGCCGAAATATCGCTCGAAAGCTTTACGCCGTGATCGCGCAGGATTTGCTCGATCGCGCCGCGGTTGGCTTCCGCCACGTCGGTAAATAGCAGACTCTGGTGCGAGGTCAAACGGATACCGGGGGCAAAGCGGCGGCAAATCTCACGCAGCGCCGTCTTCAGCTGCAGCGTTTCATTATCAAGGATGCGTCCGTTCTCGACGTTCAAGCCGTAGAACCACAGGCCGTCTCCCTGCTCATGCCAGCCCAAGTGATCGTCGAAGCCCGTCACGTCATCGGGCTCGGGCCCGGGGAGGGGTGCGCCGTAATACTCTTCGACCTTGGCCTTGAACTTTTCCAGGCCCCAATCGGCGATCAGGTACTTCATCCGCGCGACCTTGCGGTCCGCGCGATTGCCGTTGTCGCGTTGCACCTTGATGATGGCGGTGGCCACGTCCACGACCTGGTCGGGCGTGACAAAGGCCATCCGCTTGGCGACCGCCGGGAACGTTTTCTTCGCGCTGGGCGTGACTCCAAAACTGCCGCCGACGAGTACGTTGTACCCCACGATACGTCCGTCGCGCGCGATCGCCATCAACCCTAGATCATTGGCGTACAGGTCCACGCAATTATCGCCCGGCAGGCCGATCGCGGTCTTGAATTTGCGCGGCAAATAGGTGGGGCCGTAAATTGGCTCGACTTCGTGCCCATTCGCGCCGCCGCCGACGAGCGTCTCTTCGCCGGTCCCATGGTCGGTGAGCCAGATTTCGTGATACGCCGTCGAGCGCGGGCAAAGATGCACCGCCAGCCGATCGGCCAGCGCCTGCATCTCGTCATGGACCGGGTCGTGCCGATGCGGCGCCGGGCAACACATGATATTTCGTTCGACGTCGCCGCAAGCCGCCAGCGTCGAAAGCTGCACTTCGTTGATGCGACGGATCGCCTCTTTTAGATGACTCTTCAAAACGCCGTGCAGTTGTAGCCCCTGGCGCGTCGTGATGCGCAGCGTCGTGTTGCCAATCTCGTCGCACAGATCGAGTTCTTCGAGCAATTGCTTGCTGGTCAGCTTGCCGCCCGGAATTTTCGTCCGGACCATGAAGCTGTATTCCTTGCCGCCGGCGCGCAACGCCCCTTCGGCGCGCCCCGCGGCACGGGCATCGCGATCGTCCTGCTGGTAGGTTCCGTGAAACTTCAGCAGCTGCGTGCTGTCCTTGCCGAAGTGGTCATTCTCGTCGACCAATTCACGAGCAACGTCGCCGCGCAGGTAATGACTACCCGATTTGATGATCTCAACAGGACTGAGTTTTTCTTCCGCCATGTTTTTTCCGAGGGAGGGAAAACGTCTGAATACCGGCTCGAAAAATCGCGATCTCGTCTCAATGCCTACCAACATGACAACAATTGTCGTAATTGTACGCTCTGGGCACCGTAGGATACAACCGTCGAGCGACAACGTCACTAGCACTTCACGGCATCCCCCGAATCAGCCCCTGATTGACTTTCTCCGCCGCCCTCCCTGCAGGCCCTCCTAGCCAATGAGCCAACATTCTCCCTCGTCAGGGCAGGTTCCGATTCTCGGCCGTCTTGCGGTTTGGGTGGCGACCGGCTTTGGCGTTGGGTTTCTGCCAGCTTCGCCCGGAACCTTTGGCAGCGTGCTGGGCCTGCCGCTGGCTTGGGGCCTGCAACAATTGCCGGGCCCGACATGGTATGCCGTGGGGCTCGCGGTCTTGGCTGTCGCCGGCGTTCCGATCTGTGCTTACGCGGCTCGACACTTGGGCGGGCATCACGATCCCGGCTCCGTCGTTTTCGACGAGATCGTGGGCATGGCGGCGACACTATTCCTGTTCGACGCCAATAGTGCGGTCACCCTGGCGGCTGCGTTCATCTTGTTCCGATTCTTCGATATCCTCAAGCCCACTCCCGTCCGCGAGGTCGAGCGGCTTGCCCATGGCTGGGGCATCATGGGGGACGACCTGGTGGCGGCCGTTTATGCGAACCTGGCCCTCCGGCTGCTCGGCTGGACACTTCGCTCGGTCGTTCCCGAGCTATCCCCTCTAATATGAACATATCGCCGGGCAGGAAACGTCGCCGCTACGCAGCACGGTCGGATTCCCCTAGAATGCCCGCTTTCAGCCACGGCTTCCAGCAGGAGGGTGACGCGTGAGCGCGACGATTCTGGACGGCAAGGCACTGGCGCAGAAAATCCAGGCGGAGCTGGCAGAACAAGTCGCTGATTTCATCGAAAACAATGCTGTCGTGCCCTGCCTCACCGCCGTGCTCGTTGGCCACAACCCGGCGAGCGAGGTTTACGTCCGCAACAAGCGGAACGCGTGCGGGCGGCTTGGGATCGACGGCCGGCTCGAGCGATTGCCTGCCGAGGCCTCGATCAACGACCTTCTCAAGCTGGTCGCGCAGCTTAACAAGGCCGAAGACGTACACGGAATCCTCGTGCAGCTCCCTTTGCCCCCAGGGCTCGACGCTACGCGCGTTTTGCACGCGGTCAGCCCCTTGAAGGATGTGGATTGCTTCCATCCGGAGAATGTCGGCCGCCTGGTGCAGGGGCGCCCACGCTTCCTACCATGCACGCCGCACGGCGTGCAGCAGTTGCTCGTTCGCAATGACGTCGAGATCGCCGGACGGCGCGTGGTGATCCTGGGGCGCAGCGATATCGTGGGCAAGCCGCTGGCCAACATGCTCATGCAACGTGGGCCAGGCGCTGACGCTACGGTGACCGTCTGCCACACGCGGACGAAGAATCTTGCCGAAATCACGCGCCAGGCCGACATTCTGGTCGCCGCCATCGGCCAGGCTCGCTTCGTCACGGCCGACATGGTCAAGCCTGGCGCGGTAGTTATCGACGTCGGCATGAACCGCAGCGAAGAAAAGCTCGTGGGCGATGTCGATTTCGAAGCCGTGCGCGAAGTGGCCGGCATGATCACGCCCGTTCCCGGCGGCGTCGGCCCTCTCACCATCACGATGCTGCTGGAAAATACGCTTGCCGCAGCGCGCCTGCAGCAGACATGATGTTCCCAATTCGGAGCTGGCCCGTCAAACGTCTGTCATTGAGCCCATCAAACAGGTGCTTGAACCCCGGAGCGTCGCCACTATGAGCGAGCCATTGATTACCACGCGCACCGAAGGCGTCACGCGGATCGTGACAATCAACCGCTCGGAAAAACGCAACGCGCTGACGCCGCAGATGCTCTCCGATCTGGCAGCCGCCGTCGCCGCTGTCGATCGAGAGCCCGAGATTCGCGCCGTCGTCGTTGCGGGAGCGGGGCCGATCTTTTCGGCCGGCATTGATGTCATGTCGCTGGGTGAAAGCCAGGGCTCGGCCGGCGAATTGAATCCGGCCCGCTGGTTGCGCCGATTCGCAGGGGATCTGCAACATGCTCTGGACACGATCGAGAACACCGAGGTGCCCGTGATCGGCGCGCTGCACGGCCAGGTGATCGGCATGGGGCTGGAATTGACATTATCGTTCGACTTGCGCGTCGCGGCCGATGACTGCAAGTTCGCCATACCCGAATCGCGCATGGGCCTGGTGGCTGATGTCGGCGGCACGACACGATTGAGCCGCGTCGTGGGCCCCAGCCGCGCGAAAGACATGCTGCTGACCGCGCGCTCGATCGACGCGGCCGAAGCTTTGCAATGGGGGCTCGTGAATCGCGTGGCGCCGGCCGCCGAGCTGTTGCCCGCGGCTCTGAAACTGGCCGAGCAAATCGCGCAGAACGCCCCCTTGGCCGTAGGTATGGCGAAGCTGATCGTCGATCAGGGCGATGGCCTCGACAAACGAACGCAGATGGCGCTCGAGCGCTGGGCGCAGAGTCAGCTGATCACCACTGGCGACGTGCAGGAAGCGGTGATGGCTTTCATGTCGAAGCGGCCGGCCAAGTTTCAAGGAAAATAACATCCGTGCCCGCCAGCGGCCGCGTCACGTTGGGCAAGTTGAAAATGAAAAGCCTTGCGTTTCGAGCGCTGCGCGGCTGGGTTTTCTTCCAGGTGTTTCTCGCGTTGCTTTTGTGCCTGTCAGCCGGCACGCTTTTCTCGTGGCCAATCTGGGCCTATTGGCTGCTCTTTGGAATCTCGACAGCCGCGACGACGATCTACTTTCTGAAGCACGATCCAGGCCTCGTCGAGCGCCGCATGGCGGTTGGTCCCGCTGCTGAAAAACGGCCGACGCAGAAAGCCATCCAAACGGCCACGAGTATCGCGCTTTGCACCTTGTACATCGCAGCTGGGCTGGACATTCGCTTCGGATGGTCGACCGTCCCCGTCGCGGTGGTCGTCCTGGGGGACGTGCTGGTTGCGGTATCGTTCTTCATCCTCTTCGTCGTCTTCCGCCAGAATAGTTTTGCCGCCGCAACCGTCGAGCTGCAGCCTGAGCAGCGTGTGATATCGACCGGGCTGTATGGCTACGTCAGACACCCCATGTACACCGACTCGATTGTTCTGTTTGCGGGTACCGCATTAGCGCTCGGCTCTTACGTGGCGCTCATCCCGGCTGTGCTGCTCACGTTGCTGATCGCCGCGCGGCTGGTCGATGAGGAGCGGTTTCTGTGTGCTAACCTGGCGGGATACGAAGATTATCGCCGCCAGGTGCGCTACCGCCTGATCCCCGGATTATGGTAGTGGCTCGCTCAACGATCACCGACGAAGAGCGGGGTGCCGGAGAACAACCGCAAGTCTTCACGAGCGGCTGCAATCGCCTCTTGTGCTTCCCCCGCTGCCACATCGCGCTCGTGGCTGCACAGCTTGAACATCGTCGGGAAGGCAAACCACTCCGACGATTTGCGCGGCTCGGCCGGAACGGCCGGCTTGTAAGCGACGTGAGGCTGCGGCCCATTCGCGCCTTGGGCTGACTGCTCGGCCGCGACCTGCACCGAAGCCAAGGTAAGCGCCGCCTGCTGCGCAACCGCATCGCCGGCACGGTACAAGGCTAGAAAAACCCGCGCGTGTCCGACCGGTTCTATTTTTTCGCCCAGGTAATTGCGGTGGCGGCCGAGCATCTCGGCGTCGAGCTGCAGCCAATCGCCGCGCCAATCGTGCGGCACCAGGAGCCGAAGTGTTACCTCGCGCGCTCCCTCGAGCGCCACCTGGCTGGAGCGGCGCCATTTGAAGAACACGCCATGCTCGGCGCTGATCGTGCCGCTGGCCAGCACTGCCTGTTTGGGCGAGAGGCGATGGTAGGTTTCCTTCACACCCCGGTTTTGCGTCATGCCGACGCCCGCGCCCGGCGCCGCCTGGGGAGGAACTGGCTGAGGCACCACGGAGGGTCCTCCGAGCGAGGCGTTAACAGACTGGATCGTATCTGTGGAGTTGCAAACCTCGACATCGCCGGCCAATTCGCTGGCCAGCTCGGTGCGCGGCTGAAAATCGACGACGCGCGTGCGCCGCTCGGGGCTGAGAATCGTGACCTGCAGTTGTTCGAGCTCCGCTTCCCGTCCCGCTTCGAGCAGCACGGAGAGGCGGACCTTCGCCTCGACGATGCGTTCCTGGCTGTGAGCCGCTGCATAATCCGACGGCGTCACGTCAACGCATTCGACGATCGGACCGACGTCGATCATCACACGCGGCGCCGCCGCATCGGCCTCGGGAACAGCACCTAACACAAGAAGCAATGCAAGATTTACAAACAAACCACGACTGGAAGGCAGGAATGTCACGCTCACGGTGGTCCTCCTTTCCCGGCACATGAAGGTGACGTCATCGGCAAGCGAGAATTGCAAGAAGCGTGCCGACGTTCGATCACAAATCGTATGAGCGCGGTAGGGGCCGCCAAGGGGCGCACCATCGAGAATGAAGTACGGCAATGCCTTACGTGCGAAGTGGACACCGGCGACAGTTCGCGACTGCACGGATAGCATCGAATGCCTGCAAAGACGGCCTTGGCGCGCGGGATGGTTGCGCGACGCACGGCATCTTCGGCACAATCGCGCCATGTTGCCAAAAAGCACTCTGCTGACGCGAGGCAACCCGCGTGGCAGCAGGACAACGCACGGAGATAAACCCGGCTGCCTCCACGAGATTTTCCAACGCCTGCGGCAGGGCTGATCGTCTTGCGGTCATAGCCGCGTTCGCCGGACGATCGGCGCGATTCGGCAATTCGTGACCAATAGTTCCGTGGCAAGTCGGGCGTGCCGCTGGCGAAATCGTCGGCAGCTGTCGGTGCTTCGCCCTGCGATATCCCCACTTGCCGAAGCGTTGCACATCGCGCGCTTCTCGGCTCTTTTCGCAGGAGAATCGCTATGTTTTCGTGGAAACGTTGTGCGGCTCTGACCGCCGGCGGCGCCGTCCTTTGCTCGGTCCTGGGCATCCTCATCGTGTCGACCCGGCATGTGCGCGGCGACGATGCAAAGGCGACCGAACAGCAGACGCCGCAGAATACGGGCCGCCAGCCGACCGATGACATCAAGCTCGAGGGCAATGGCCGCCAGGCTTCCAAGCAATTCAACCTTCAGCCCGGCCTGGCGAATTTCGAGGTAGCGCACGACGGCAAGTCGAATCTGATCATTCGCCTATTGGATGAGAACGGCAAAGAAGTCGATACGATCTTCAACCAGATCGGCCCGTTCCAGGGCGATCGCTTGCTGCCGATTCGCAGCGCGGTCCGTGGCTTGCTCGACGTCGCCGCCGACGGCAACTGGTCCGTGACCATTCGCCAACCGCAGCCGACCGAGGTCGAATCGACGCCGGTCACTCTGCGAGGCACTGGCTATCACGCCACGCCGTTTGTGAAGCTGAACAAGGGCTTGAACATCTTCAAGATGAAGCACGATGGTGAAATGCGCTTCATCGTCACGCTCTTGGATCAATACGGGCAACCGGTCGAGAGCCTGGTGAATGTCGTCGGCGATTTCGACGGCTCGAAGCCGGTGAGTATCGACCAGCCCGGCATCTACTATCTCAACGTCAGTGGCGACGGCGACTGGTCGATCAACATCGACTAGCGCGTGTGGCGTCTAAGAGGTCCGTCCCATTGCGCGCCGCGCGGCCCAAGTGACCGAACTCGCCGGCACTTGGCTGCGCGGCCGCGCTTGCCGCGGCTGGATGCTTGCCCTCTTGCGTCACGTTAAGCCGGTGGTTCGGTTTGTACCGGTTGGCCTTCGATGCCTCGCCTCGCTCGATTCCGCACGATGTAACTCTTTTGCTGCTGAAAAGTTCGTGAGCTACAGTTCACACGGTATGAGGTAAAACGCCTTGGGCAGCACGCGCGCCCGCGCGCTACGGATTCGCAAGAATTGATTCGCACAATCCGCCGAACGCTCCTGGATTTCCCCTCGATGTCGATCCCCCCCACCAAGTCCGGCGCTTCGGCAAGCACCTTCGACGACGACGTGCTCGACCTGGAGGATCTCAAGGCGCGTTGCCTGGGCAACCTGGACCTGGTCGAACGGGTGCTCACAAAGTTCGCCGGTCAACTGGACCGCGATCTGGAAGAGCTCGAGAGCGCGGTTCGTACGGGCGACGCCTCGATGGCCGCACAACTGGCGCATCGTATTAAAGGCATCGCCGCCAGCGTGGCCGCCCGGACATTGTTCGAGGACGCTGCCGTGGCCGAGCAGCGCGCGTTGGACAACGATCTTGGCCGGCTGCCCGACCAACTGCACCGCCTGCAAACCGATCGGATCAAGCTCGTCGAAACCTTGGAACGCAGCGGACGACGCTTGCCATAAACATCACGGACCTGTGGCGATATCACGAGAGAGGCTATGCGAGTTCTCGTTGTCGATGACGATCTGATCACGCGCGAAATCGTCGTCGAAGACTTGCGACATTTCGGCTACGAGGTTACCGCCGCCAGCGACGGGCGCGAGGCCTTTGAACTCGTGCGCACCGGCATGTACCGGCTCGTCGTATCGGATTGGCAAATGCCGCACATGAGCGGTCTCGATCTGTGCCGCGAGATCCGCAAACGGGGCTGGAGCGGATACATCTACTTCATCCTGCTCACGCTTCGCGGCGGCGTTGACAATGTGGTCTGCGGCCTTGACGCCGGCGCTGACGACTTCCTGACCAAGCCCTTTCAACCGCAAGAACTACGTATGCGGTTGCGCACTGGTGAACGCGTGCTGGGATTGGAAAGCCGCGATTTGATGATCTTCGCCATGGCCAAGCTGGCCGAGTCGCGCGATAAGGATACGGGCGACCACCTGGAACGGATGCGCGAATACAGCCGCATCCTGGCCGATGAATTGTCGCGCTGGCCGCATTATTGCCAAATGGTCGACGGCGATTACGTGCAGCTCATTTACCAGACGAGCCCTCTGCACGACATCGGCAAGGTCGGTGTGCCCGATTCGATTCTGCTGAAACCTGGCCCGTTGTCGTCGGAAGAGTTCGAAATCATGCAGCGGCACACGCTGCTTGGCGGCGAGACTTTGCAAACAGTCGCCGCCTCGCGCCCCGATGCGCTATTTCTGAAGATGGCCACGGAAATCGCCCTGACGCATCACGAGCGTTTTGACGGCACCGGCTATCCGCACCGCCTCAAGGGAGATCAAATTCCACTCTGCGGCCGCATCGTGGCGCTCGCCGACGTCTACGACGCGCTGACAAGCAAACGTGTCTATAAGCCGGCCTTCGACCATCAGAAGGCACGGGCCATCATCCTGGAAGGCAAGGGAACACAGTTCGATCCCGACGTCGTGCAAGCATTCATCAATCGCGAACAGGAATTCATAGCTGTCGCACGGCAATTTCACGACGATGGCCCGACCTCCGCGACGCCTGCGGCGCCGATCACAGGGTTGAATTCGTTGTCCCCGCTTCCCGTAGCGCGATAGCACGCCGAGGCGACACCGTTGCTCGCTCCCGGCGCGTGCCGCAGGCTCTCGACGTGGCCGCAAAGTTTATCTGACCGGAACAACCGGCAAACGAAGTCTCGTCGCTTCCGGTTTTTGCTCGGCACGCATCGGTTCGTCGAGGGCGGCGCGCCGATTCATTCTTCATGGCGACTGCGGAAGGCCAGAATTCGCGCAGCAGCTAGCGGTAGGCAGGTCCGCTCGCGCGCCCGCAGTCGCGACGAAGCCCCTTCCGTCGCGCGCTGGCAGCATGTGGCCTGCGTCGCGCTTGTGCGTCAGCAAGACTCGTTCCCTTCGCCCCAGCAAAGGATTGCAACCGATGCGGCGGACATGGATGCCGTTGATCGTTTTGGCCGTCGCCCTGCTGGGTGCGCGCACGGCGCTTGCCGACGGCGTGATGCTCGACGGCGTTTCGCCTCGCGCCACGGGGCGCGGCGGAACAAACGTCGGTTACGCCGACAACGGCGCCATGGTGCTCGACAATCCGGCCGCCATGACCAACGTCGAGGGCAATGGCCTGTTCGATTTCGGCGGCGACGGCGTGTTGACCAACCTGCGCTATACGGATCCGACGCGGTCCGGCGTAAGCACCGGCTTCACCCCATTGCCGCAGATCGGCTATGTACGCAAAAGCGCGGATGGCAATTGGGCCCTCGGCATTGGCCTGTTCACGCCGGCGGGCTTCTCATCGCACTATTACCTCACGCCGAATTCCTTTCCGCCGGTCGAACCATTCACCGGAACGCAGAAATACGAATCGTTTGGCTCGCTGAGCAAGATTCTCCCGGCCTTGAGCTACAAAGTGACCGATCGCTTGTCAGTCGGCGGGACGTTCGGCGTCGGCGTCGGCTATGCTTCGCTGCAAGGACCGTATGTACTGCAGAATCCGACCGGTGTGCCGGCGGGTACGCCCGTATTGATCGACGTGCATGGCGGCGGGGCCAGCCCGGTCTGGTCGGCCGCGATGCAGTATCTGCTCACGGACGACACGACGATCGGCGTGACATATCAAAGCGGGACGACGTTTAACTTGCATGGCACCGCGGCCGTAAGCACGAACCTGGCCGGCCTGCCCTTCTCGACGACTTACCAGACAGCCACGACCCATATTACGTGGCCGCAATCGGTGGCGATCGGTGCCCGGCACAAGCTTTGTTGCCACCGGACCGTGGCCATGGACGTGATTTGGTTCGACTGGTCGCAAGCCTTCAGCCAGGTGGGCTTGTCGCTACAGGATTCGACGAATCCGCTCTTTCCCACGATCCACGAGAACCTCCCGCTCAATTGGCACGACAGTGTGTCGATGAAACTGGGCTATGAAGAAATCCTGCCGACCGGCGGCACGTTCCGCATCGGCTACGTCTATCATCCCAATCCCATCCCCACGTCGTTTCTCACGCCGTTTTTGCCGGCCACGCTCACCAACACCTTCACGGTCGGCTACGGCTGGACATTGCGGCAATGGCTGCTCGACGTTGCCTGGGCGCACGGCTTCTCGGGCGGACATACCGTGGGTACAAGCGGGCTGATCGGGCCGCTGGGCGGGCCCGGCGATTTCAGCAATGCCACGATGCGACCCCAGGCCGACGTCATCGCCGTGAGCTTGATCCGACCGTTCTGAATTGCGTCTTCCCTGCCGGCTGGTGCCATGCTTTTTCGCCGCAGGCGAAAAAGCATGCTGCGATAGCACGCTCTCATCAAATTGCTCGCGAACAAAAACGGCACGCCTCGCTACCGCGAAGCGTGCCGTTTTGTACTTGATCGACGTAAGATCTGGTCGCTGGGTTAACTAGATCGTACGGTTCGCATCCGTCGTCGCCGGAACGTCGGCAGTTTGCGGGCCCGACAACGGCTCTGCCGTATCCAAGCGCACGAATGCAGGAACCTTGCTGCGCGCGATGTAGTTGATGATGATGCCCGTTTCATCGCGGACGCTATCCAGTTCGTCCATGTCGTAGCCGGCCAGTTCGAACAGCTTCCGGCATTCTTCCGTGGTGCGCTGCAGGAAGAACCAATCGACCAGCCACTGGTATTCCGGCGTCTGGTAGAGCTTGCAATCCTTGAACGCCACGTACACCACGCCTCCTTCGCGCAACGACTCACGCCAACCTTGCAGCAGCGGGATCAGATACTTGTCGGGGATATAATCGCACAGCCCGACGCTGTAAATGATGTCGCTGCGGCCGAAGCGCTCGATATTTACCGCTGCTGACGTCATCCGTAGTGCGTTGTAGCGCACGAAATTGACTTGAGCGGTGTTGGCCAGGATCGGCGAGACGTTGGCCTGCACGTAATCCAGCGCCAGCGCGTCATTGTCGACGAGGGTTATCGTCGTCTGCCCATTGCGTGCCGGAAGACCGGCCAGATATTCCCGGCACGGTCCACAGGCCACGTTCAGCACGGCGACGTCCCCCTGCCGGCTATTCAGCTCGTCGACAAGGAACTTCCGCGCCAAGCGCAAGCGCGCCGGCACGGCCCTACCGAGCGACGTGTTGAGAAAGTACCGGTCAAGATAACCACCGAGCCCGCGCGACCGGGGCACGCCGTCGTAAATCGCGGTCAACATCTGGTAATCGCCCGGGTAGCCGCGCGGCTTCGACAGCGCATGGTTCATGAACCAGCTTTGGCCGAACCAGGGCCAGATGGCCTCGCGGTAGCGGATCTGCGTCTCTTTGAGCAGTTGCGGCTCGCCGGCCAACTGCGCTTCCAGCGCCGCACAATCGTCCAACGAGGCGTTGATCGAATGCGTAAGCTCCGCCACGAGCGCATCGGATTCAGGTTCGGCCTGTCGATCGATATGCCGATCGAATTCCTCGAGTGCTTGCGTGAATCGAGGAACATGGTCGGCGAAAAAGCGGTTAATTGCGGAGTCCATGACACTTTCCCTTGCCAAAAAAAACTAAGAGGGGCACGCACTCAAGGCAAAACATCACGTACGTCGGAGACCTGTCGAAATGCACTTGTCGCGCATGGGCCACACCGCGATTTCCTCTGCATGGCACACAGCGTCCCGAGCCAGGCAGGCCGTCGCACCTCTGAGCGTCGCCATCGCGAACTGGCGCGCGTCGTACGCGCCCGGCTGCGGCAGAGACGTTTACCGAAGGTGTCCAACATGACTGCTGCGAGAGGCGGCGAGGTTACGCGCACTTCAACGGGAAAAACGACATAAGTCATTCAGCCGGAAGTTCGGTTATCACGAATTAAATATCAACACGCAAGGAAAAAATCATTAGAAAAGCACTAACGTCACGATTTTTCACTTAGTGTGTTCAGCCCATGACGCTCAGGCAAGGTGTGCGCTTTGTAGCGACGAGGACGCCCGACGAATTGCCAGTTAGGACGGGCGCATTCGTGGCGTTATCGCGCGATCAGTTTTTGTCGCGCCATTCGATGCGCCCGGAAGAACTGCTGCGGCGGGACGGCACGGCGGCAATCCGAGGCGCGCCCCCGCGCATTCCCTCGCTCCAAGTCTTGATG
This sequence comes from Pirellulales bacterium, assembly GCA_035546535.1. NCBI lineage: Bacteria > Pseudomonadati > Planctomycetota > Planctomycetia > Pirellulales > Pirellulales bacterium. The sequence goes on from DASZWQ010000152.1 coordinate 15,043, forward strand.
CGAAGCTAGCTTTCACTGGGAACCTGGCCTGCGCGCACTCACAACCTTGCACGCTTCGCGACTCAAGCTGCGCGATCCGTGGCGTGCTGCGCTGGAAACCGGCGGGTGATTCCCTGACCCCCCCGGCGGGCCTCCTAGCGGGGAACGACGTGTCAAGCGCATCGGAACTTGATCTCGAGCAGGAATCGCAAGCGCGCGCGGGCCAGATCGTTGGCTCACGGTTCCATCTGCGCCGATGCCTGAACGTGTGCGACGGCTTTCGCACTTATCTGGCCACCGATGTCAGCAACGGCGGTGAGGTGGTCGTTAAGGCCATTGCTACCGAGCGAATGCATGCAGCCGCCCTTATGCGGCTGGAGTTCGAAGCGTCGCGCCTGGCGCGCCTGTCCAGCCCCTGGCTGCCCCAGGTGCTGCACGTTGGCCGCCAGGGAAAAGACCTGCTAGTGGTCTACTCCTACGTGCCGGGGATCGCCCTGAAAAACTGCTTGCGCGATCAGCCACTATCCATTGGCGAGTCGCTGGTCGTCGCTCGAGGCATATTCTCGGCGCTGCGCGACATGCACGCTCAACAATTACTGCATCGGGCGGTGCGACCCAGCAATGTGATCGTCAATTCCGCGGGGCCGATCACGACCGCGACGTTAGTCGAGTTCGAGCCCTCGCCGGCTTTGTACCTCGAGGATGCTCATTTCCGGCAGCAGGCTTTGCAGGCCGCCCTGTACCTGTCACCCGAGCAGGCGGGGTCGATCGATCACGATGTCACCGACGCATCGGACCTGTATGCCGCCGGCGTGACACTGTACCACTGCCTGGCCGGCCACCCTCCTTTCTCGGGTAATACTCTGGGCGCGATCCTCTTCGAGCACATGACGGCCTGCGTGCCTGACTTGCGCGCGCTGGGTATCCCGGTCCCGCGTGCTCTGGACGAGCTCGTGGGGCGCTTGCTGCGAAAAGATCCACGCGATCGTTACCAGTCGGCCGAGGGAGTGTTGGCCGACCTGGAGGCCATTGCCACGGCGCTTGCGCATCATGAGTCGGAGCCGGCCATCGTCATCGGCGCCCAGGACAAGCGGCAAACCCTCACCGAACCGGCTTTCGTCGCCCGCGCGCGCGAGCTCGCCGACATCGATGATCAGCTAGCGCGGGCTCGTCGCGGCCAGCCGCGTCTGGTGATGCTCGAAGGCGAATCCGGCGGCGGTAAGACGCGGCTGCTGAGCGAAACGACCCATCGCGCTGCCTCGCAGGGATTCTGGCCGCTGTGGGGGCAAGGCACCAACGAGGTCGCACGGCAGCCGTTTTCGCTGTTGTCCGGTATCGTGGATGGCTTCCTCGCCGCTGCCTCGGCCGATCCCGCCCTGGTTCCGGCGGTCCGTGCGCGACTGGGCGATTTTGCGGCGAGCGTCGGCGCGGCACTGCCGGGATTGGCCGCGGTCCTTGGCGCCGACAGCGGGTTTACCTCGGCTCCCGAAGCCGCCGGCGAATTGCGCACTCAGCGCGCCCTGGCCAGCTTTATCAATGCCCTAGGCACGCCAGAGCGTCCCGTCCTGCTGGTGCTA
>DASZWQ010000153.1 GCA_035546535.1 Pirellulales bacterium
TCTACTTCGCCCGGGGATGTGCTTTTTCGTAAGCGGCGCGCAGGGCGGCGGTACTGACGTGCGTGTAGATCTGCGTGGTCACCAGGCTTTTGTGGCCGAGCAGCTCCTGCACGCTGCGGATATCGGCGCCGCGGTCGACCAGGTGCGTGGCGAAGCTATGCCGCAGCGTGTGGGGTGTCGTGCGGCCGTCGAGTCCCGTAACTTTCAGATACTTTTCCAGCAAGCGGCCAACGCTGCGCGTGGTGAGTCGCTTGCCGAAACGGTTGACGAAGACCGGGGCCAGCAGCGTGTCGGCCACGCGTCCGGCGACGCGACGTACTTTGAGCCACTTGCGCAGGGCCTCTTGCGCGTAAGAGCCTAAAGGCGATAGGCGTTCCTTGCGTCCTTTGCCGCGCACGCGCAGGATACCGGCCGGCAGGTCCATGTCTCCGTCGTTCAAGCCCACCAGTTCGCTGACGCGCAGGCCGGCCGAATACAGTGTTTCCAGAATGGCCCGATCGCGCAGGCCCAGTGGATCGTGCGTTGGCGGCGCGGAGAGCAGCCGGTCCAACTCGCCGCTCGACAAGAAGTGGGGTAGCGCGCGGCCGCGGCGCGGATTGCGCAGCGGTTTGGCCGGATTGGTCTTGGTCCATCCTTCGCGCTGGCCGAAGCGGAAGAAGCTGCGCAGCGACGCCAAACGGCGTGCAATCGTTGTCTTCGCGTAACCGGCCGTGTGCATGGCCGAGGCATAGCCGCGCAGATCGAGCGTGGTCAGGTCGGCCGGCTCGGGGCAGCGGCCGCGGTGCCGCTCACTGAGGAACTCCATCAAGGCTTCGAGGTCTTCTCGATAGCTCTTGATCGTGAGCGCCGAGGCGTTGCGCTCGACGCGCAGATATTGCAGAAAACGATCGACGGCCGCGGCGAGAGAGTTCTCAGAGACGGTTGCCACGCGCGATAGCTCGCTTGGTCAGGCCCGGCGTTCGGGGCGCTCAAATACCTACGAGGTGGTCTCTTCGCCGTCCGTCGGCGCCGGCATGCTGAAACGGGGCCGGGTGGCGGGAGCTTGCGCCTGCTGGCTTTCTTGCCGGATCTTCTGGCTGAGCACAGCGGCGTCGTACCAGGAGAAGCTCAGTTCGGGGTTCGAGGCGTACCGGCCCAATACCCGCAACGTCGCCGCACGGCTCGCGTCGTTATATAGAAACACGTACCGCTCGGCCCCTTTAACGAGGGCGAGAACGTTGATGTCCTGGGCCACGGCGAACTTCCTCCTTCCGCCACGAGTCGGAAATGGCCGGCCTGGACAATTGGGGTACAGGTGGCCGCGCAGACGCACGATGCCTCTTTGCTGCTATATCGGTCGTTGACTGGTGTTGCGCCAACGCGCCACGCCATCGGGTGGCACGGCTGACGGTATCGACACAATCGGCATCCCTTCTCCAGCTTTAGGCGGCCGATTTCCCAGCATCGCGGGATAGTTACCGGGCGGGGTGCGGCAGAGGTGCGCCGCGGCGAGTTCGGCGCAGCGGCTAGCGTTCAAGAAGAGCACACCGCGATCGAGTCAGCCGCCAACGACAGCAGCGCGACTACAGCAGGTCGCGCAAACTGGCCAGACCCACCGGTTCGCGACTGGCGAAAGGTTCGCCGTATTCGACGCCGATCGACCAGCCCCAGAAGGCGGCATAATCCCGCCAGCGATCGATAAGATTCGGGCTTTGCTGCTCGCGCCCCTTGATGAACTGGCTGTGGTAGCATTCGATCGCGGCACGCTTGCGCGGCCAGTAGGGGCTAATGTCAATGACGAACGCCGGCGGCGCGACGACGCGCAGGTGCACGCAGTGGTAGTAGAGAATGCGCGACGGATGGAACGGTTCGCCGGGCAGATCGCTCTTGGTGAGCTTCGACCAGAATCGTGCCGCCTCGATTAACTCCGTGGCCGCGACGTGATCGGGATGGGCATCGACCCAATAAGGGGCGAAGATCGTGCGCGGTCGCACGCGGCGAAAGACGCCCGCCAGTTGGGCCCGGGCATCGAGCGTGTGTTCCAGCTTGCGGTTGACGAGCCCGAGGTTTTCACGCCAACTGATTTTCATGACGTCCGAGGCGGCGGCCGTTTCGCGGGCGCGAATCTCGGGGGTGCCAAACGGCGTGGGTTCGCCGCTGGTCAGGTCGAGGATGCCGACCTTCAATCCCTCGTCGAGGGCGCGCATGATCGTGCCGGCCATCCCTAATTCGGCATCGTCCGGATGAGGCGCGACGACCAGGATATCGAGCACGGCGGCATCTCCAAGTTGGCAGCGGAAGGACGCGGGGGCAGCTACGCACGCGGGAAGCTGGCACTATTGTTAGCGTGCCGCGTGGGGACGTAAACCTGGGGCGACCTGAGAGCCTGCCGGGAGTCGTCAGGTTGGGTGGCGCTGCCAGCACGCCAGAGCATGCGACACTTCGCCGGGAGGGGGCTCGAGCAGTGCCGGAGGTCGATCTTGACCCGCGCCGTCGGGCTTGGTATTCAACCCGGCTCTCTTCTCACATTTTCACGTCTTCGACTCGAAAATTGCGCGCGAGGAAGCCCCTCTGAGACACGCGTACGTGGTGCGCGGCCTGGTGGCCGCCCTAGTGCTGTTCGCTGCGACTGTGACCCGCGGTCAACGGGTGCAGTTTCCCTCGGCGGTGCCCGAGGGAAGCCCTTACACCGCGCCGGCCCCGGTCGCGCCGCCGTCTTATGCGCCTCCGCCGCCGAGCGTGGGCGCTCCGGCATTTGATCCGTACGCGACGACCACGCAGCCGGTATTGGCTGATCCGGCGGCTGCTGGCGCGCCCGGCCAGCCGACCACCTTTATCGGCAATGCGACGCGATTCTTTCAACAAGTTGACTTCGATAGCACCTACATTTTTGGAAATAATACGGGCAACAACCTGGGCATCACCGACGTCGAGGCCAGCGCTACCTTCGCCATTCCCATCTTCAAGAACCCTTTCCTGGTGACGCCGGGCTTTGCCGCGCACTTCTGGAACGGGCCGAATACGAATGGCTTCGGCGTCACGCCCGGTCCGGAAATGCCGCCGGAGACGTACGACGCTTATCTCGATACGACGTGGAAGCCGCAAATCACGCCGCGGCTCAGTGCCGACCTGGCCGTGCGCGTCGGCGTTTACTCCGACTTCAACTTCGTGACCTTTCAGAGCCTGCGCACGCCGTTTCGCGCTTTGGGGCTGTACGCGCTCAATCCGCAACTGACGTTCGTGGCGGGCGTGGTGTATCTCGATCGTCTCTCGGTGCGCATTCTGCCGGCGGGCGGTGTGATCTGGGTGCCCGACCCCGATTCGCGCTTCGAGCTGCTATTCCCACGCCCCAAGCTTTCCCATCGGATCATGACGGTTCGAAACTCGAATCTGTGGGGCTATGTGGAAGGCGAGTACGGTGGCAACACGTGGACGATCCGCCGCAACGAGCCCGGCTTCAACGGAGACCTGGTCGACTACAACGATCTCCGGTTGAGTCTCGGCATTGAATCGATTGGGTTCAACGCGCGGCGCATGAATTTCGAGGTGGGCTACGTCTTCAACCGGCGCTTGATGTATCAGAGCGGTATCACGCCGACCACTTATCCGCACGGCACGGCCATGATACGCGGCGGGTTCACGTTCTAGCGACGCTGGCGCGCCGCGAATGCACGCCGCGATGAAAAGAGCTTCATGAGATTCCGTACCAAGATTAGCGAGTCATCGGCGAAGATCGTTCCAGGCGAAGGCACGGGCACTGCTACCACGCACGGCGCGCGATAAGCAGGCCAGCGTCAAAACAGGCGGACCAGGCGATGGCGGGAACGTGGCTGCAACCTTTTCGTGCTTGCCGACCGTATGGGCCGATAAGCACTCAGTACAACCCCATCGCGCCGTTTCGGCACCTTTACCGACGATGCCAGGCACCATGCACAGGGCAGATCGCTTGCGGCCGTGGCTATCCTGCTGCGCAGGCCTGGTCATTGGTCTGGCGCTTGCGGCCGGGCTTGCGCGCGCGCAAGCATTGCTGCCACCGCTCGGTTCGGGAGACGACGTTTTAGAACGCATCAAGCGCTTGCCTCCCGCCGAAGAGCAAGCACCGCTCTCGCGCCTGCCCCCCGTCATCGATCCCAACACCGCTCCGACACGGCAGCCGGAAAGCGTGGCGCTGTTGCCGCCGTCGGCGGACAACTCGAGCTTTTTCAGCGATCCGCGCGACCCAGGCCGGCAGTACGACCCGCTCGAAGAAGAGGTCGCCAAGGAAGAGGCGCCCGCCCTGCCGCCGGGTTTCAAGAACGGCGTCCTGCAGTTCACGACCTTCCGCAAGACGTTTCTGCTCGAAGGCCCGCGCGACACGGGGCTGGGGATTCAAAGTTTCCTGCTGCAGACCACGTTTGCGCTGCCGTTTTTCACGCGCGACAAACCGATCTTCATTACGCCCTATTTTCAAGCGCACATTCTGCAAGGTCCGGTTCCGGTCGACTTGCCACCGCAGCTTTACGACGTGTCGCTCGAGTTCCGCATCTTGCGCCAGCCCACTCCGCAGTGGGGAATCGATCTGGCGTTCGCGCCGACGATCCTCAGCGACTTTCAGAACATGTCGCACCAGGCCTATCGTTGGGTGGGGCGGGCCGCGGCGCTGTACACCTACTCGCCGACCTTGCAAATCGCCGGAGGCGCGATGGCCACCGGTCGTACGGACGTGCCGGTTTTGCCGATCGGCGGCCTGATCTGGACCCCCAGTCCCGACTGGCGGCACGAGATCATTTTCCCGAAGCCCAAGCTCGCCCGCCGCTTTGTCGTGCGCGAAACGGCCAGTTGGTGGGGTTATACGGCCGGGGAATTCGGCGGCAACAGCTACGCCATCGAACGCGCCTGGGGCGCTGACGACATTGCCACTTACCGTGACCTGCGCTTTATCCTGGGACTGGAGCGCAAGGACATCTCGGGCATGTATCACCGCTTCGAAATCGGCTACGTGTTCGACCGGCTGGTTTCTTACCAGAGCGGTACGCCCTCGTTCGCGCCAACACCGACCGTGATGCTGCGTGGAGAGGCGGTCTTCTAAAAGCCCGAGCGACCGCTGTCGTAATTGGCATGCTTAGAGCGCCCTTTGCGACAACGCATGTCACGCAAGATCCACGGGCAGCCCGTTACGGTGATAGGACCTTGATGGCCGGACTGCTGACCCGGCGTACCATGATCGCCCGCAGGTCGCGTTCGAGGCGGTCAAAGTCCTCGTTGGCGAATGGGCCGGTCCGCTCCTCGGCCAGGGCGTGCAACTCGACGACCGCCGTGCGGCCAGCCCAACGGGCCGGCGGAAAGAGTGTCCATCGAGCAGGATCGGCCAGCAGCATACCGCACGCAACTTTGATTCCGGGGTCGCCACGGCGACCGCAGTGAACGTTTCGAGGTTGTGACGAACAAGCCCAGTCACGGTTCCAACAAGCACGGGCGAACCAAGAATACCGCCGCGCTTGTGGCTCGCTAAAGTTTCCTTCGGCAAGGCGACCCGCCAACAGTGAATGTCAGTGGCGCGGAATTCGTGATTTGCCACGACGCGAGTCCGAGTGCGCGGGGCTACTCGTCGGCGCGGTTGTCCAGAAGGACTTCGGCTGCGTGTCCCCTTGCCATTACGTGTTGCACGATGCCGCAGGCAACTGTGCCGTGATCGAGTACGTGGACGGCAAGCGGAGCATCCACGACAACCCGCTCGGCGTGTTCACCAACGCGCCAACCTTCGACTGGCACATCACCAATCTGCGCAATTACGCGAACCTTTCCGTCACGAACGTCCCGCCGGTCGAGCTTGTGGGCGTCCGCCTGAGCGGCTTTGGCCAGGGGAACGGGCTGTTTGGTCTGCCGGGAGACTTTACGCCGCCGTCACGGTTTGTCCGTGCCGTGGCGTTCTCGCAGTCGTCGGTGGCCACGAAGACCGCGGTCGACGCAATCTTGCAAGCCTTTCACATCTTGAATCAGTTCGACATTCCCAAGGGAATAGATTGGGGACGTGGCGGGGCTGGCACGATAAAGATTCAGACCGCGAACGCCTCGCCGGCCCCGCGTAAATTCTCGCCCAACTCGATTCGTTGCCAAGCGTTCATTGCCAACAGATCGATCGTGGCACGTCCTATCGCGGTCTTGCCGATAACTCTGGTTTCTTGCCAGCGGAAGTGTTCGTGCCAATGATCGCGCCGTGGATTGTAAAGCGGCACAAGGTTTCCGTTTTCCGGGTCGAGGGCTGCTATGTTCGGCCCTTTATGGAAGTTGCAGTGACTGCCCGCGAGCGCCAGATTCTCGCGCTCGGACGAGCCACCGTGCTGTCGGGCGACAATATGCTCGGCATGGAAAAGCACCAGCCGAGAGGCCGCCTGTGGCAGGCGACAGTACTCACAGACGTCACCCGCCCGGGCGCGAACTTCGGAACGAAGCTTCCGATCCATCGACTTATTGGTTGAGCTTTTGCGTGCGTGCCTTGGCTTGCAAGGCCGCGATAACATCGATCGCTTGAACGTAGCCGGCGTATTCGGCCCGCTCTTCGTTGCTGAGCGCTCCCTCGGACGCGCGATCAGCCAGATAATCGATACGCTCCTGAGTGGCTTCGTCCGCGCGCAGGTCAGCAATCTTTGCGGCCACGTCCGCTGGCAACAAGTTCACAAGCGGTTGGAGCAGGCGGTCGAGATGAATGGAAACCGTACTCATTTGGTATACATCCTGCAATAAATCATAACACGCCCCGAATTGCCCGCCAAATCAGCTCAGAATCGCACGAGAATCTCGCCGCGCCCGCCTGTGAGCATATCGCCGTGGAAGATCTCATAGCTTGCGCGGCGCCACTCGTCCGGCGCGGGAAAGTCCAGCGCGGCGAGCTTGCCCAGATAGATGCTCAAGAAGAGCGGCTGACAGCGGCCGCCCGATCGAAATGTCGGTAACAATGCCGGTCGATCGTTGAAGATGACCAGCGTGCCGCGTCGCATTCCGGCGGCCGGGCGCAAGCCGCAAGTGCCTGACACGAACAGGCTGCCCGCGATCATATTGATGCCGGCAAAGTCGCCCACATTGCCGCCGACGGCGATCAGGCCGCGACGCATGGTGTGCGCCGTCTGATCGCCGGCGCTACGGTGAATCAGCAAAATGCCGCCGGTCATGCCGGCTTCGCTGCCAGGGTAGGCGGCACCGGCATGATGCCCTGCATTTCCGCGAATGCGGATAAGGCCATCGTGCATTTCCGCGCCGGCCCAATCGTCCGCGTCACCGTCGACCGTGATTTCGCCGCCCGTCATCCGGCTGCCCAGGTGGCGTCCCGTATTTCCGGTAACGTGGATCGCGCCCGATTGCATCCGCGCGCCGACATGGTGTACGCCCGCCATGTCGCCAACGAACTCGATTTGCTCGTCGGAGGCGTCGCCGCGCACGTTGAAGAGCTCGGCCAGCGGCAACTGCTCATTGCCGTGCAGCACGGAGAGCCGTTCGATTTGCGCAAGCGTCACATCGCGCACCACGTCGGGCACGATGCCGGCAACCTCGATCGGAATCGGCGACGGCGCACGCAATGTCAGCTTGAGAGGCATCGCGGTGGCTCAATAGTTGAAGCGCACGCCGCGCTTGCGCAGATCGGCCACGAGCGTGGGTGTGTCGGTGTATTGAACGGCGTCAAAGCCGCACGCCCGCGCTCCGGCAACGTGCCCGGCCGTATCGTCCATGAAGAAGATTTCCTCCGGTCGGACGTGCGCGGCTTCGGCGGCCGCGGCATAGATCTTTGGATCGGGCTTCATCGCGCCCACGCGAAAACTGAGCGTCACGACGTCGAACACGTCGGGAATCATGGCGTAGCGGCCGTCGGTGAAGTAATCCCAGTGCATTTCGCAAGTGTTCGAGAGCAGGCCGACTCGATGGCCACATTCTTTCAAGTGCGACAACACGGGCTTCATCGAGCCGTTCATGCGAAAGATGGCGCCGGCGGCGTGGGCGAGGGCCTTATAGTCGGGACGCCGGTCGGTGCGGCGGCAGAACTCTTCGTAGAATTGCTGACTTGTGACCTGGCCCGCTTCGTATTGCCATTGCAGGCCGCTGTCGAAGACGGCCTCGCGGACTTGCCCTTCGGTGAGTCCGGCCGCGGCCGCCATTTGCCGCGCCGACAGCGCATGGTCGAAGAACAAGAGGACGTTGCCCAAATCGAAATAGATGAACTTGGGCGCCATTACCGCACGTCCGGCTTGCGGGGCTCGTCCCCGGGCTTCATGCCGAAAAGGAAATGCATCAGGTCGCGCGTGCCGAGGGTGCGCGGGCTGGCCAGCAATTCGCCGGCGAAGTAACCGGCCGCCTGTCCCTGCTGCAGTGCAAAGGCGCGCACGCGATCGAGCACGTGCGCCTTGGCCGGCGGGAATTGCGTTTCGTAGCAGCGGATGGCCTCGATCTTGGTGTCGAGCGTGTCGGTAATGTCGACCACCAGGTGCCCACCGGCCGGCGGCAATCCCAGCGCGCCGAATGCCAGCGTGTAATAAAGCTGGGCCGAAATCGTGTGTACCGGCAGGCCAGCGAAGTAATCGTCCCACTTAGTCAGTCGCGCATAGAAAACGGCGGCGTCCGTGATTTGCATCGCCTGCCAATGATCGGGTGATGCAAGCGGCGTCTTCTCTCCAAAACCCAGCACGAGCTTTGGGCGATACTTGCGAAATTCCAGACCGAGCGCGACGCGCGCCTCGAACGAGTCGAACAACCGGCGGTTGGGTAGGTCCAACTGGATGCGCTTGGTTACACCCAGCACTTTCGCGGCGCGCTCAGCTTCCGCCAACCGTGCCTCGGGACCGGGCGACAACGGAGTCGGCTCGCCATCAGTCAGGTCAATAATGCCGACGCGGTAGCCTTGCTTGGCAAGCCGCGCGAGCGTGCCGCCGCAGGCGATCTCGACATCGTCAGGATGGGCGCCAACGGCAATCACGTCGAGTTGTGGATAGTCCTCTGGCTTCGTCATGCGTGGCCCGCAATGGGTCTCTAAGGGCGAGTTAGGACGAAGGTTTAACGATCGCCAACAGGAACGTCGGATTCAAGGCATCGAACCGTACGCGTTCGAGTTGATACGTACCTCGAGCGATATTGACCATCCATACGCGCACCTCGCCGGCGCGGCGATGCAGCGTGGCGTGAATATCGGCCAGGTTTTCGATGCTGCCGGTGTTGGCGACCAGCCGGCCGCCGGGACGCAGGCGCTCGTAGGCCAGGTCGAGGATGCGGCTGATTTCTCGCCCGCTACCACCGACGAAGATCGCGTCGGGGTCCGGCAGATCGATCCACGCCTCGGGCGCCCGGCCGAGCACGGCCACCAGATTGCGCAGTCCGAAGCGCGCCGCGTTATCGAGAATCAGCGTGTGGTCCTCTTGATCCATTTCAATGGCGTAGGTCTTGCCGCCCGAGGCGATTTGCGCCGCTTCGATGGCCACCGAGCCGCTGCCGGCGCCGATGTCCCATACGGTGCTCATCGTGCGCAGGTCCATTTGCGCCAGTGCAATCGAGCGCACTTCGCTGCTGGTGAGCAGCCCTTGCTTGGGCTTCGATTGCAAAAAGGCTTCATCCGGATTCCCGAACAACCGCAGGCCGATCTCGTCCGAGGGACGATCGGGCATGTCGGGCTTGCGCACCAGGATCATCACGTTCAACGGCGCGAAATCCTGCGCGGCCAACTCCTTCAAGCTGCCGCGCGTGACGCGCTCGTCGGGCGAGCCCAGGTTCTCGCACACGTAGCCCCAGAAATAATCGATGCGCCGATCCAGAAGCGCTTGCGCGACTTTCGAGGGCGGGCAATCCTCGCTCGTAAACAGCCCCACCCGCTCGGCGACGCGTATCTGCTCGATCACCTGCTCCAGCGGGCGATTGGCCAGGTTGCTGAGGTAGGCTTCTTCCCAGCTCTCCTTCACCCGGGCGAAGGCCAGTTGCATGCTGCTGACGTGCGGCACGACCACGAAACGATCTTTGCCCAGCTTTTCGCACAAGTAGCGCGCCAAGCCATAAAAGAGCGGATCGCCGGAGACGAGCACCACCACGCGGCGCGTTGCGGACGCGGCGATGCGTTCGACGATGGCGTCGAGATTGCCGCCGGCCACCAGCCGCTCGGCCTTGCCCGACGGCACCAGCCGCAGGGTATGGTCCGCGCCCACCAGCAAGTCGGCCTGTTCGATCAAGGTCCGCGCGGCGCTTGTGACCCCTTCCAGGCCATCGTCGCCGATGCCGACAATGTGAACTTTGTCCTTAGGGGGCATGTCCGATCGCGGTGTGCTGGGTTGGGGAAGTGCGAACGAAGAGGTCGCTGGCCTATCTTCTGTAGCCGGCCTCTGCGAGGCCGGGATCACATAAGTTGCCTGCCCGGGGTCACAGACCCCGGCTACAGGAAGTTTTTCTGCGTGTCGCCCGAGATTTTATGCCGACCGGGGAAGTTTGTACAACGGCTCCGCCGCACGCATTGGACGCACCGCCAGGGCCGGGTTACAAGTAAGGAGTCGCTCGCCGCGCTGGCACGGCGGACTGCGCAACACCTTGATCGGCGACAATACTCGTGACCACCAAGCAAAAGCAGAACCGCGGCGCAGGTCGGCCCGCGCCCGGCGGTCGTTCAGCGCCGCAACAAACAGAAGCGCGACCGGCAAAACGCCCGATCGTCGCAGGTCTCATCCTAGCGATGCTCGTGGGCGCCGCGGTGTACGCCGCAACGATGTACAACGCGCCGGCACCCTCAGCGGATCAAGCGGCGAAGGCCGCGGACGAAGCACGGGCCCGGCCGCACGTGAACGAGACACCTCCGCCGGGCGAGACGCCTCCCGGCATGGCGTGGATTCCCGGCGGCGTGTTCTGGATGGGGACCGAAGATCCGACGTCGATGGTGTGCGGCGGCCCCGATGCGATGCCGGATGCGCGGCCCGTGCACTTGGTGGCGGTCGATGGCTTCTGGATGGACCGCACCGAGGTCACCAATGAAGAGTTCGCCGCATTCGTCGAGGCAACCGGATACCAGACCATCGCCGAACGCACGCCGCGGGCCGAGGACTATCCCAGCGCTCCGCCGGAAAACCTGGTGGCCGGCTCGGTCGTCTTTACGCCGCCCGATCATCCGGTGCCGCTCGACAATCACTTTCGCTGGTGGAGTTACGTCCCCGGCGCCAACTGGCGGCACCCGGAAGGCCCCTCGAGCGACCTGGTCGGTCGTGCCAAGGAGCCGGTGGTCCACGTTTCCTTCGTCGATGCGATGGCCTACGCCGAGTGGGCGGGCAAGCGGTTGCCGACGGAAGCGGAGTGGGAATTCGCCGCGCGCGGCGGCTTGGATCGGCAGCCCTACGTCTGGGGCGATGAGCTGAAGCCCGAAGGCCATTACGTGGCCAATATCTGGGAAGGGCATTTTCCGAACGAGAACTCGGCCGAGGACGGCTTCGTGCGCGCATCACCCGTCGGTTCGTTCCCGGCCAACGGCTTTGGACTTGTCGATATGGCGGGCAATGTCTGGGAATGGTGCAGCGACTGGTACCGGCCGAACTATTACGCGATCGTCGCGCCCGCGGCTGACGGCGCCGTCCATAATCCGAAAGGCCCCGTCGACAGCTTCGATCCGAGCGAGCCCGGGGTGGCTAAGCGCGTGCAGCGCGGCGGGTCGTTTCTGTGTACCGATCAATATTGCACGCGCTATATGCCGGGTTCGCGCGGCAAGGGGGCTGTCGACACCGGCGACAACCATCTCGGTTTCCGCTGTGTGCGGTCGAAATGACGAGCTTGTGTGTTCCGGGTGCCAGCATCGCTAAGTGTGCTCTGGCGTCGCACTTGTCTCGATACACGGCGGCGAACGATTAACAGCGTCGACAGGCAGTTCGGGTTTGCGCGCCTGGCGATTGCTATTACAATCCCGCCGCTTTTCATCGTCGGTTGCCGTCGGGGGGACGGCGCCGTGGGATCCGATTTCACTGCCACGCCTGCTAGCACGCTCGTCGTGCTGCGCGCCCAAGAGGTCTGGTTTTGTTCAACGCCGGATGCCGCGAACAACTCGACGCGACTCATCGCACGGCCGGTTCGAGCCGCGGGACCGCACGCCGCTGTCGTACTGCGGGCCTTTGGCTGCTCGCGGCGCTCTTGTTCAGCGCGGTCGAGGTTCGTGCGGAAGAGGCGGGCCCGACCGACCAAGGCACCGGGCTTACCGCGGCCAGCGTCCAAGACAGGTTGAAGCGCGTCGAGGACTCGCCCGATCTCGACAAGGATCAGAAGGCGAAGATCGTCGATCTCTACAAGGGCACGCTGGAACAGCTCACGAATGCCCGTGATTGGGAAGCGAAGGTCGCCGAGTACCAATCGCGGCGGCAAACCGATCCCGAGGAGCTGAAGCAACTCAAGGCGGAACTTAACGCACCGCCGAGCGACCCTCTGGCGCTGATCCCCGATGATGCCACGCTACCACAGCTGGAGCAGCGGTTGGTCGACGCCGAAACCGAACTCAAATCACTGCAGGCGAAGCGCGCCGAGTACGAAAACGAACCCAAGCGGCGGCGTACCGAGCTGCCGGGCTTGTTGAGTGCCGCCCAGGAGCGGCTGAAGGAAGTCGAGCGCGATCTGGCGGCGCTGCCGCCGGCCACGGACGCCTTGGATATTGCCGAGGCGCGGCGAGAATTTCTCACCGCTATGCACCGGGCCGTGCAAGCCGAGCTGGCCGCGTACGAAAATGAGCGCGCCTGGTATGAAGCCAGCACGGAATTGATCTCGGCGCGCCAGGAAGTGGCCGTGCAGCACGTTCACCAGGCCGAAGCCATTGCCAAGCGTTGCCGGACGTTGCTGAACGAACGGCGCAAGCTGGAAGCGATGAAGGAAGCCGAAGAAGCCCGCCGCGCGGCCGTGGCCGCCATGCCCGAGTTAAAGGCGCTGGCTGATAAGAATGCCGAGCTGACGCAAGAACAGAACGGTCCGGATGGCTTTCCGGCCAAGATCGCGGCGCTGGCCAAGGAAGTCGACGACGTGAAGAAAGAACTGGTCGAGCTGCAGACCAAGTTCAAACGGGTGCAAGAGCGGATCGACGCGGCCGGCGTGACTGATGCCGTGGGGATGATCTTGCAGAAGCAGCAGGCCGAGCTGCCCGACCTCCGTGCCCATCGCCAGCGCCTGGCCTATTGGCGCGACGAAGCATCGCGCGTGCATGCCAAGCTGATCGAACTGGACGATCAGTATGACGACCTCGACGATCTCGACGGTCAGGTCAGCAAGGTCATGGCCACCCTCGATCCGGGCCTGGCCGTTTACCAGCGCTACGAAATCGAAGCTGCCTTGCGCGAGTTGCTCAAAGCACGGCGCGGCTACCTGAAATCACAATACGAAACCGGCGACGCGTATCTCCGCGCGCTGGAGGTAGACGTCAATATCACCGAGAAGAATCTGGTCGAGGAAATCGAGCGCTACAAGAAATTCATCAGTGAGCGCATCCTGTGGGTGCGCAGCTCGCCGGTGCTCAGCGTCGCGGACGCGCGCCGATCGCTGGACGGCCTGATCAAGATTGGTGACGGCAAGCAGTTCGTGCAGGCCTTGCGCGACCTGATGCAAGACGCTCGTCATAACCCGACCATTTATGTGCTGGCGGCCGTCGCAATCGTGCCGTTGGCCGTCGCTCAGCGTTACCTGCGGCGGAAGGTACACGCGGTGGACATGATAACGACGCAAGCCTACGCGGCGGATATCCGCCCCACGGTTCAGGTCGCTTTGCTGACCGGCTTGATCGCGATGTTTTGGCCTCTGGTGATGTGCTTCGTCAGTTGGCGGATGACCGCTCCGGACGCCGCGTCACTGCATGCCCAGAACATCGCGTACGGGTTGCGTGCAACGGCGATGCTGCTTTTGACGATGGAGCTCTTTCGGCAGATTTGCCGCCGCAAGGGATTGGCCGAGGCACACTTCGGCTGGCCCGCCGAGACCGTGGCCCTGGTTGGCCGGCACTTGCGCTGGGCAACGCTGCTGGGGCTGCCGATTACCTTTCTGGTGACTGTATCGGAATCGCCCGAATTCGAAGTGCATCGCTCGCCGCTAGGACGGCTGGCGTTCATCGCGGGCTTGATGCTGCTGGCCGCATTCGCCCACTGCGTGCTGCACCCCAGCCGTGGGTTGTTGAGCTCTCTGGCGGACCGCCGGGACATTAGTTGGTTCTGGCGCAAGCCGCGCGCCTGGTACATGGCGGCCATTGCCGGGCCAGTGGCGCTGGCGATTGTTGCCGCCGCCGGATATTTCTACACGGCGTTGCAGCTCGCCTCGCGCTTGCACGCCACGCTGTGGCTGCTGTTGGGCCTCTTGATTGCCCAGGCGTTCGCCTTGCGGTGCTTGCTGGTGGCGCGGCGAAAGCTGGCGATCAAGCAAGCCCGCGAGAGGCGCGCCGCGGCTTTGGCGCAATCGCAGCATCACGCCCAGCATCACACGCACGCCGGTCCGACCGACACTATCGCGGCGGAACGGACCCTGGACCTGGTGTCGATCGACGTGCAGACGCGACGGCTGCTGCGCAGCTTCGTCAACGTGGCCTTGGTGGTAGGTTGCTGGTTGATCTGGATCGACGTCCTGCCGGCATTGGGTATTCTCGACCGTTGCCACGTCTGGAGCTATTACTCGCATAAGCAGGCGGTCAATGGTGAAGAGCTGGTCAACCAGCCGACGATCGCTTACATCACGCTGGCCGATTTATTGCTGAGCGGTCTTGTCCTGCTACTGACGATCGGGGCCGAACGGAACCTGCCCGGCCTGCTCGAGATCGTTCTCTTGCAGCGGCTGCCGATGGATCCCGGCGGGCGGTACGCGCTGGCGACCGTGTCTCGCTACGTGATTACACTCGTCGGGCTGGCCGTGGCCTTCTGGATGATCGGTATCGGATGGTCGAACGTGCAATGGCTGGTGGCGGCAATGACGGTGGGCTTGGGTTTTGGTCTGCAAGAGATTTTCGCCAACTTCGTGTCGGGGTTGATCATTCTCTTCGAGCGCCCGATGCGCGTCGGAGATACGGTCACGATCGGCGGCATCAGCGGCACCGTGACGCGGATTCGCATCCGCGCCACCACGATCACCGATGGCGACCGCAAGGAATTGATCGTGCCCAACAAGGAATTCATCACCGGCCAGTTGATCAATTGGACGCTCTCGGACACGATCCTGCGGATGGTGATTCGCGTCGGTGTGGCGTTCGGAGCCGATATTTCCCAAGCGAGAAAGCTGCTGCTCAAGGCGGCCCAGGAAGATCCCCGCGTATTGCGCGAACCGCCCGTTACGGCGGTGCTCGACAAGTTCGGCGACAGTACGCTCGATTTCGAGCTACGCTTGTTCGTCGCGGGACTGGAAGAGTTCGCGGAAATCCGCCATGATTTGAATGCCCGCATCGATCAATTGTTCCGTGATGCGGGCATCGAAATGGCGTTTCCGCAGCGGGATATCCACGTGCGGACGATTGAGCCGGCCCTGGGCGTGCTGCCGCAAACGACGGCGCCGCTGAAGCGTGCCAGCTAAGGCACTCATGAGCAAATCGAGCCAACGCCGGCAACGCAGGTTGCGCTTCTCGCGCCGCTCGAAGCCCGGCGATTTGCCAGGGCTGGTCCAGCCCGATCCCGAGGCGCCGCCGCCGGTCGTACACGTCATCGCCTATGGTCCGGACGAGATTGTCGAGAAGCGCGTCACCGATTGCCAGCAAGTCGCCGAGCTGGTGAACAAGTCGCCCGTGACTTGGGTCAACGTCGAGGGGCTCGGCGACGCCAAGACGATCAGCGCCATCGGCGAGCTCTTTCACCTGCACGCGCTGGCGCTGGAGGATGTGGTCAACACCCACCAGCGCCCCAAGGCCGAGCAATACCAGGGCTTCCTGTTCATCGTCGCGCGCATGGCCGAGTTGAACGACCGGCTCGAAACCGAGCAGGTGAGCCTGTTCTTGGGCTCGAACTTCGTCGTTACCTTTCTGGAAGACCCCGGCGACGCGTTCGACTCGGTGCGGCAACACTTGCGCAACGCGCAAGGGCGCGTGCGATCCTCCAACGCCGGGTACCTGGCTTATTGTCTGCTCGACGCCGTGGTCGATGGCTATTTCCCGGTGGTCGAATCCTACGGCGAGCGGCTCGACGAATTGGAAGACGAGGTGGTCAGTTCGCCCACCCGGGCCACGATTGCCTGGGCGCACCAGGTGAAGCGTGACCTGCGGTCGCTAAGGCGCGCGATCTGGCCCCTGCGCGAGGCGATCAATGCCCTGGCCCGCGATCCGCACGAGCTGATCGACGCCGAGACCCGCGTCTATCTGCGCGATTGCTACGATCACACGGTGCAGATCATCGATATCGTCGAGACCTATCGCGAGCTGGATGCCGACCTGACGGATCTGTACCTGTCGAGCCTCAGCAACCGGCTGAACGAAGTGATGAAGGTGCTGACGATCATCGCCACGATCTTCATGCCGCTGTCGTTCATCGCCA
Organism: Pirellulales bacterium; assembly: GCA_035546535.1. Lineage (NCBI taxonomy): Bacteria > Pseudomonadati > Planctomycetota > Planctomycetia > Pirellulales > Pirellulales bacterium. The sequence continues at coordinate 16,428 of DASZWQ010000153.1, forward strand.
GTGTCTATGGGATGAACTTCAATACCCAGATCTCGCCCTGGAACATGCCGGAGCTGAACTGGTATTACGGCTACCCGTTCGTGTGGGCCGTGATGATCGCCGCGGCGGCGGGCATGTACGGTTTCTTCCGCTGGATGCGCTGGACCGGACCGCACAGCGTGGAGCGGCAACAGCACGAGGCCCGGTTGAAGATCCCCGACGATCCCGCGAACGAAGTCAAACCGCCCGCGGCACCAGGCAGCGTGCCGGCGGCAAAACAGAGCTCCTCGGCGACGTCCACGGTGCCACGAAAAACGAGCTAAGGCGGCCCTCGTCGTTCAGAGCAATTCGGTCACGGCTTCAGATCGACCGACCAGTAGGCGTTGTCCAGGAAGCTTTTCCAGCTTTCGTATTTCGGGTTGCCGAGCTTGATGCTCAACAGCGGACTGCGCTTCGGCTTGACGGGTTGCCGGACCAGGTGCATGTGCGCCTCCTGAGGCGTGCGGCCCCCCTTTTTCACGTTGCACTTCACGCAACTGCAGACGATGTTTTCCCAGGTCGTTTCGCCGCCACGGCTGCGCGGCGTGACGTGATCGAGGCTCAGTTCGCTCATGGGGAACTTGCGGCCGCAGTATTGGCAGCGGTTTCCGTCCCGCGCGAAAATGTTACGCCGATTGAAGCGGATGGCCTGCTTCGGCAGACGGTCGTAAGTCAACAGGCGGATGACGCGGGGAACCTGGATCTCGAAATTGACGGAGCGAATCCAGTCGTCGTGCGGTTCCTTGAAGGCGGACCGCAGTTCGCTGACCTCGCGCCAGCTTTCAAAGTCGTAGTTGGCGTACTGGCCCTGCTCGACGTGAATGACTTCGGCCAGTTCGCGGAACAGGAGCCCGAAGGCCCGTCGCACGCTCACGACGTGAACGGCCATGTACAGCCGATTCAGCACGAGCACGCTGGAACTCAAGGGGCTCAGCGCAGCATTCGACATAGGGTGCCTCGCAATAGTGCTGACTGGTCGCGAGATCGCCGGTTACAACTCCCTGTTCGGCCCGGACTTCGATCGGCGACCGAGATCCTTGCATTGCCAACCCAGATGGGGCATGCACGGCATTCTATTCGCCCCCCACACGACCGGCTAGTCAATTTGCCAGCATGGCGGTCGTGAGGTCGCGCAGCTCATCGAGGGCAACGTCATTTGCACCCCCCGGACGCTCTCCGGCTGGTCCATCCGGGAACGCCAGGTAGCGCACCGAGGCGGCACATTTCTCGGTCCTTGTCAAGGCAGGAACAGCCCGCACAGACACGAAAAAACAAGGGTCAAAAAAGCCTCAATACGACTTGCTCGCCAGCGCGAATTGTCATTAGGATGAACTTTGTCGTTGCGCAAACGGTTTGAAGATTTCGGGCCGGTCCGCAGAGTCATTCTTGTTCTGGTGAATACTGCCCTGGCACGGGGAGCCCTCGCGATGATTCATTACTCGTGCGATCTCTGCAAACGTCCTCTCGATCCCGAAGAGGAGTTGCGCTTCGTGGTCAAAATCGACATCCATGCGGCCTTCAATCCGCTCGATCTCGACGGGCCCGAGGCCGACGTCGACCACCTCGACGACTTGGACGAGATCATCGAACAACTGGACGACCTCTCCAGCGATGCGATCGGTGACGATGTCCAGCAGCAGTTGCGTTTTGACCTCTGCCCGGAATGCCGCAAGAAGTTTCTGGCGAATCCGCTGGGGCGGAAGAAGCTCGAGAAATTCAACTTCAGCCAGAACTAGCTAGCGAATTCGCCACCGAACCACGTGCGTGTTCGGCGGTGCTATTGGCGCTGAACCACTTGCGTGTTCGGCGGTATTATTGGCGCCGAACCACTTGCGTGTTCGGCGGTGCAATCGGCTGCCGAACCGCGTGCGTGTAGACGGCTGGTTCTCGGCTGCTCGTCCGACGCTTCGACGTTTCCTGACCGTGGACGGCGCTACCGGTGTATGATTCCGGCTCGGTGAATCGTGCCAGAAATCGTCGGCTGCTCATGCGCGCTGCCACGGTTCTGATTCTGACCGTTATTGCGGCTCTGCAATCGTGGCGCGGCTGCTCGACGGAGCCGCGTGAGCCGCAGCCCGTGCCCGAGGGGCGCTATCACGTCCTGCGAGTCGTCGACGGCGATACGCTGCTCATGCAGGATCACAAACGCCTGCGGCTGATGGGCGTGGACACGCCCGAGACGGTCAAGGAAGACACGCCGGTGCAGCCGTGGGGTCCGGAAGCGACGCAGTTCACGCGCGACTTTGTCGGCCGGGGCGACGTAAGGTTGCAATTCGACCGCGAACGGACCGACCGCTTCGGCCGGTACCTGGCGTACGTGTGGGTCGGCGATCGGATGCTCAACGAAGAGTTGCTCCGCGCCGGCCTGGCCCGTTGGGAGCCGGGATACCACTACTCGCAGAGCATGAAGACGCGTTTCCGCAAGGCGCAGCGCGAGGCCCAGCAGGCTCATCGCGGCATTTGGAGCGAGCAAGAGACCAGGCATGAAGCCGGGAAGGACCGACCATCGCGATTGCCCGGCCAGGGCGACTTGTGACCTTCGCGGTCCGCGCAAAGCTTGACCGGGCGACGGTGTGCGACGTAACCTTCACTGAGAGGAGTTCCGAATATGAAGGTGATCGTCGACATTCCCGCCGAGGTCGAGCAAGCCCTGCAGCAACAGTTGGGAGGCGATTTAACGCAGGCAGCCAAGGAGGCGATGGCCGTCGCCTGGTATCGCGCGGAAAAGCTTAGCATCGGTCAGGTTGCCGCGTTACTCGGCATCTCGACCTATGAAGCCGACGGCTTAATGAAGCAGCACGGGGTCGTCGTCCCCTATTCGATCGACGACTTCAAGCAGGATCAAATCACACTCGACCGCTTGCTCGGCTCGTGATCGTCGTCGCTGATACATCGCCGATCAATTACTTGATCCTGACGGGCCATATTGATGTGCTGCCGGCGCTGTTCGGCGAGGTGCTGGTCCCTCAATCTGTAGCGGACGAATTGCAGCATGCCAGAACGCCGCGGGACGTGCGAAGTTGGGTTGCACAGCCGCCGCCATGGTTCATCGTCCGGCCCGCTGCGCAAGTCGAGGATCCGATCCGTCTAGGGCGAGGCGAAGCCGAGGCAATTTGCTTAGCCCTTGAGGTGCATGCTTCGATTCTGCTGATCGATGACCGTCGCGGACGTCGGGAGGCGATCGCACGTGGCATTCCCGTCGCCGGCACGCTCAACGTACTCGTAGCGGGGGCCGCGCGTGGTCTGTTGGAGTTGCCTACGGCAATCAGGAAGTTGCGAACAACCAATTTTCACATTTCCAACGACGTCATCGCCGCGGCGCTGAAAGAGGATGCCGAGCGCCGGAAGTGAAAAAACCTCTCGTGCCTAGTCCTGGAAGCGCAGCGCGGTGGCGAACGCTGCCACCAGCAGACCGCCCGCGAATTGCAGGAGGGCGATAATGCGCATGTTCCGCGCGTAATGCGGATCGCGCAGCATCCGTCGGACACGGTACAGCTCTTCGCGCGAGACGAACACGCGGATGAATAACCGGGGCCATTCCGCAAAAAGCCAGGTCAACGCTGCGAACAACGAGAATCCGAGCAATATCCAACGGGCGTCAGGCATTGATCGATCCTCCGCGGGCGATTGGCCCGGTTTATGAACGCTGGGCTGAGATGCACTTGTTTCACTCGGTACTACGTGTGGAAGTCCCAAACTTGTTCACCCCCCGCACGGCGGTTAGAATCGGCGATTCTTTCCTGCTCGATTTGCTCGTAATTGTCACCCCCAGGTGGAGTTCTCGTCTTGGCCAACAATAAGAGTTTGAAGATCGCCGTAATCGGTGGCGATGGTACCGGCCCGGAAGTGGCCGCCGAAGGTTTGAAAGTTCTGGACGCCGTCGCAAAGCTCGAGAATTTCAAGTACGAGCTCGTACACTACGATTTCGGCGGTGACCGCTACCTGCGCACCGGCGAGATTCTCCCCCCGGGCGCGATCGACGAGCTGCGCACCTTCGATGCCATGTATCTGGGCGCGGTCGGCCATCCGGACGTAAAGCCGGGTATTTTGGAGAAAGGGCTGCTCCTGGAGCTGCGCTTTCAGCTCGATCAGTACATCAACTTGCGCCCCGTGCAGTTGTTCCCAGGCGTGGAAACGCCGCTGAAGGACAAGGGGCCCAAGGACGTCGATTTCGTGGTGGTGCGCGAAAACACCGAGGACATGTACTGCGGCGTCGGCGGCTTTTTGAAGAAGAACACTGCCGACGAGGTCGCCACGCAAACGGCCATCTACACCCGCAAGGGTTGCGAGCGGTGCATCCGCTGGGCCTTTGAGTTCACGCGCAAGCGGAACAATCCGAAAAAGATGCTCACCCTGGTGGCGAAGACGAACGTGCTCACCTACGGCCATGACCTGTGGTGGCGCACCTTTCAGGACGTGGCCAAGGAATATCCCGACATCAAGGCCGATTACAACCACGTCGACGCTTGCTGCATGTGGATGGTGAAGAACCCCGAATACTACGATGTGATCGTCACCACCAACATGTTTGGCGACATCATCACCGACCTGGGCGGCATCCTTCAGGGCGGGATGGGCGTGGCCGCCGGCGGCAACATCAATCCCGACCCGGGCGGCACCAGCATGTACGAGCCGATGGGCGGCAGCGCGCCGAAGTACACGGGCCAGAACGTCATCAACCCGATCGCCGCGATCAACGCCCTGGGCATGCTGCTTGAGCACACGGGCCAGCCGGCCGCGGCCGCGCGGGTGAACAAGGCGATCCGCAGCGTCACCGGCACCAAGATGAAGAGCCAGGCCGCCGGCCGAATGGGCTACAGCACGCAACAAGTCGGCGATTTGGTCTGTGAGGCGCTGTAGGGCGACGGGTCGACTGTCGGACCTGCAGTATTATTGCTGCGAGCGTTCGCCTTCGGACATCCAGGCGGGTTCCAGCCCCTGATAGAGAACATCGGGGTCGATGTCGGCGCCGTTTTCCCAAACGATCGTGCCGAGGCGCGGATCAACTTTAACGCTTGCAAACTGCCGTGGATCGTCGCGCAGCGGCTGAAAGATCGGGCCGCGCAAATACGGGTTCAAGTCGATTTCCTTCTGTGTTCCGTCAGTGAAATCGAGCCTGACGCGAAAACCGATTAGGTGCGTCACGTTTGCGATACGGACTGGTTGGGACATAAAGGCCTTTCCGCGGATTGGACCGTGACCCAGATCAGCCGCACTATGGATTGTGACCGACAAATTGCGCAGCGCGTTCGCGAATGATTGCGACTATGTTTTCGCTTGTCGCGCCGTTCCAGTACCACTGAACTTCGGCTGTGAGCAGGTCCTGGTAAGCGTTGAACAAGAGGTAAAAGTCAAACAGCTCTTTCGCGTAGTCGAGCGAGATGCAGAGGTCGTGTGCCAATGCGACGGCTTCGACCAGTTCTACGTCATCGGAGAGGGCCATCCGCAACTGCTCGGTAGCATGTGTGAGAACAGCCACTCGTGGATCAAGTGCCACGATTGCTTGCTCGCGAAGGGCATTGTCGCGCAATGCGGCGACTTCAAAGTGGTTGTATGGCGGCAGCATGCCCGCTAGCCTTGTCAGATATTCGCCGTCTCGTCCCTCGAGGAGCATCGAGATCGCCCAGTCGACGCAGCGCTGCCCGCATGGCTCATCGAGCGCCTTGTCGGCCAGTATGTGAGCTGTGGTGATCCTGCGCATCCTGAGATTCTAACTACCATCGAGGCACCCATGAAAAACTCTCTCTTCGATCTTTCCGGACGCGTGGCCCTGGTGACCGGGGGCAGCAAGGGGCTCGGTAAGGCCATGGCCCGGGGGTTTGCCGAGGCTGGTGCCGACGTGATCATCAGCAGCCGGCACGAAAACGAGCTGCGTGCGGCGCTCGACGAAATCGGCCAGGGGACGACCGGCCGCCGCGAGTACATCGTGGCCGACATGACCGAGCGGGCCGACGTGCAGCGACTGGCCGCTGAATCGCTCAAGCGGCTGGGCCGCGTCGATATCGTCGTGAACAACGCCGGCGGCAATACACCGCAGCCGATCGACAAGATCACCGACGAAGACTGGGATCGGGTCATCGAGCTGAACCTGACCAGTTGCATGGCAGTGACGCGGGCGCTCGCGCCGCAAATGAAGGAGCGACGCTGGGGCCGGATCATTCACATCTCGTCGATCATGGGGCTGGCCTCCAAGGAAGGACGCAACGCCTACTCGGCCACCAAGGCAGCACTGATCGGTATGGCCCGGGCGAGCGCGCTCGACCTGGGCAGGGACAATATCACGGTGAATTGCATCGCCCCGGGCCCGTTTCTTACCGACCTGCCGGGCAACCTGCTTTCGGCCGACGAGAAAAAAGTCTTCGCCGATCGCACCGCTTTGGGCCGCTGGGGCGACCCGCGCGAATTGGCGGGCCCCGCACTCTTGCTCGCCAGCGAAGCCGGCAGCTACATCACGGGCGCCGTGCTGGTGGTCGACGGCGGCAGCCTGTGCAAGACGTTTTAGTGAAATCCCTCTCCCTTTCAGGGAGAGGGTAGGGTGAGGGTATCGTAAGGAATGCCACAGAGCTCACAGAGAACATCGAGATAAGGAAAAATGATGAATGCAGAATGATGGGTTGAACGGCGAAGGCGCCTATCCACCGCTCATCACTCAGCACTCATCGTTCCGCACTTCTGCCTAACTGTGCATCCGCGCCAGTGGGTCGCCGCGGTCGATGATCTCGGCCTCGGCCGCCGACAACTCGTCCAACCTCGCATTCACAACCTCGGGCTTGGCAAAGAGCATGGCCAGGCGGACGTAGGTGGCGTGATGGCGCGCTTCGGATTCGAACAGGCTGGCATAGAAATCGGCCAGCTCTCGATCGCGGATCCGGTCCTTCAACAGCGCGAACCGCTCGCAAGAGCGGGCTTCGATCAAACCGGCCACGAGCAGCCGGTCAACGGCCTTGCCCGGCTCTTGCTTGCGCACCAGGTCGTTCAACTGCCGGCCGTAGCTTGACGGCGTGAGTCGGCGAAAGCGCCAGCCGCGCGATTGGATCAGATCGAGCACCTGGCCAAAATGCTCCAGCTCTTCGTTGACGATTCCCGACAGCTCGCGCACCAGCTCGACCCTGTCGACATAAGCGAAGATCAGGTTCATCGCCGTGCCGGCGGCCTTCTTTTCGCAATGCGCATGGTCGATCAGGATATCGGCCAGGTTTTCTTCGACCGTATCGAGCCACCACGGTGCGGTGCTGCTTTTCAGGCTGAGCATGCCAAATCAAACGGCGGTTTTTTCGGCGATTTGTGGCGGCGCGGCGGCCGGCGGTTCCTTCTTCAGCGCCGCCAGTTGCTTCGCCCAATCCTTGGCCAGCAGGTTGCAAACGTAGTTGGGGAAGAACCGCTTCAATCGCCAGAAGATGCGTCCCTGTCGCGGCAGCACGACGTATAGCCGCTTGTCGGCAATAGCTTGCACCGCGGCATTGGCGACGTCGTCGGCGGTAAAGTTGGCCACCTTCATCATCTTCGAGGCCAGGTCGCGATCGATCTTTTCCAGCCGGCCTTCGTTCAGCAGGTTCGTCTGAAAGAACGACGGACAGACGACCGTGACGCCCACGTTGTGCGGCTTGAGCTCGCCGTACAGCGTCTCTGAGAGCGAAAGCATGCCGGCCTTCGCTACGTTATAGCCGGCCATACCTGGCTTGGCGGCCACGGCGGCCAGCGACGCGGTATTGATGATGTGAGCGCCGCGCGGATTTTTTTTCAGCCACGGGATGAAGTAATGGCAGCCGTAGATTCCGGCGTTCAGGTTGATGCCGAGAATCCAATGCCAGTCGTCGATCGAATACTTCCCTACCTCGCCCGAGCCCGCCACGCCGGCATTATTCACCAAGAGGTCGAGATTCTGCCATTCGGATTCGAGGCGGTTGCGCAGCGCTTGCCAGGCAGACGGCTGCGACACATCCATGTGGTACGTGAAGCCGTCGCCGCCGGCGCTGCGCACCAGGCGCAACGTTTCGTCGTTGGCCGTGTCGTTCACGTCCACCAGGGCCATTCGCCATCCGTCGCGCGCCAGCCGCAGCGCGATCGCCCGCCCTAAGCCGCTGGCTGCGCCCGTGATGATTGCATTGCGTCGATTGTCGGATCCCACCACGGCGGTCTCCCGGATAAATCTTTGCGGCGCGAAAGATATCGGGCCGAGGAGTTCGGCTCAGTTTTCGCGCTCCACCAGCGCCGCGCGCAGGATAGATGGCCCACCCGAGGCGGTCAAGCAGCGCGATTCCTGGCGGCCGTTATTCGACGACTTCGACGTCGGCCCAATAGAGCGGGTGGTCGCTCGCGCCGTGGTCCTCGCAGCCCGCCGCGACCGTGCGCAGGCCGCGCGTGAGGAGCCAATCGATCCGCCGCGGCGGCGGCTCGGTCATGCCGGCGGCAACCGCATCGACGACGCCGGGAACGCCCAATAGCTCCTGCAATTGCGGATCGTCGGGCAGGGTGTTCATGTCGCCCAAGAGGATCGCAGGCGGCGCCAGCGACAGAAACAGTTCACCGACGGTGCGCAGTTGTTCGTGGCGCCGTTCCGCATCGCGGCTATCCAGGTGCGTGAGCAGCACATGGACCGCGTGACCACTTACGTCGATCGTCGAAAACACCACGTTGCGGTGCGTATGGGCGCCGGCCCGCGGCAAGGGAATCCGCTGCCAGGCGGTTACCGGCAGCCGGCACAAGAGGCCATTGCCGAATGAGCCGTCCCACCAGCGCGATTCGGTGGGTGCGAACAACCATTGCGTGTCGAGCAACTTGCCCAACTGCTGGCACTGGTCGGTCTGCCACCACAGTTTTGGGCCGAGAACTTCGTTCATGCCCACGAGATCGATGTCGCGCAGGCAGTCGGCAGTTCGAGTTAGGTCACGCACATTGTCGGGTCCGCGGCCGCCATGAATGTTAAAGATGCCGACGCGGAAGCGCGGCTGCGTCGCCGTGATCGGAGCGGCCGTCCCTTCGAACGCGCTACCGGCCGCGGGGCCTGTGGACATCCGCACGTTGCTGGCGGCGATCATGGCCGCGACGGCGACCATCAAAAGCCAGGTCCAGGGCGATCGGACCCAGGCGCGCCAGCGCGACGCGCGGACAGGCTCACCGGTGAGCGGTTTCGATCGTTCGCCGCCGCGTCGGGCGGGCGTTTCTTGGATCGTGGCGCGCGTCATGTCATGGCACTCGAAAGAAAAATGAGCCGTCGGCGCTGGCTGGATAACTGGCGATCGCCGAACGCGTCAAGTCCAAACAACTCGCCCGCTCGTCAGCTCACCAGTTGGCCAACATGCGATCGGCCCCTGCTAGCATTCCAAAAACATCGTTCGACGAGAGGACGATCCTCCGCAGCTTACTCACTTCTCCTCGCACGCTTGGGACGCGCACAACTGATATGGTCCGAAGCTCCCCAATGCGGTACACCGTTCCGACCAGGTTGCGCGCGAGATCGATGCCGTGATAGCAGCGTTCTCGGGCCGCGCGCGACTGACCGATCGAGCCGCTCTTCGCCTGGCTCAAGCGACGGCGGAGCCTCGGGGCGAAATGCTGGATTAGAACAACGTCGGCGGAATCGAAATGCTCTCAAGGATGCGAGCCAACTGGCAGGCGCTACTGGCGATAGAGACGCCGCGGGAATACGCCAACCGTCTGGCGACCGCGGCCCCCGCGCGCGAGCGCGTGCCTCTCCGGATCGGCCTGGCGCTCGTGCTACTCGTGGCTTGTCTGGTGCCGCGCCTACTCATGGCACTGCGCGTCGACACAGTATGCGCCGATGGCGTCATCTATTTCGAGCTGGCCGATAAGCTCGAAGAGGGACGCGTCGACCCGGACGATGTCAGTCATTTGCAGTCCGGCACGTTTCCGTTCGCCTTGGCCACGTTACATCGACTGGGCCTGGGCTGGGAGGACGCGGCGAAAATCTACGGCGTGCTGGCCGCGTCGCTGGCCGTGTTGCCTTTGTTCGGCTGGGCGCGCCGGCAGTTCGATGATCGCGTGGCCGTGCTGGCGTGTCTGTTGTACGCGACGCATCCGAAGTTGATCGAATGGAGCCCGGAAGCCGTACGCGAACCGTCGTTTTGGCTGTTCTTCTTACTGGCGATCTATCTCCTATGGCGCGCCGCGGTCGAAGTCGACATGCGCTGGTTTGTCGCCGGCGGCGCGGCGACTGCGGTGACGGTACTCACGCGATTCGAAGGCTGGTTCTTGCTGTTTCCGCTGGTCGGTTGGACCGTCGTGCGATTCTGGCATCTGCACGCGGCCCGGTGGCGACTCGTCGGCGGCTGGGCGTGCAGCCTGGCAATGATGCCGCTCGTGTTTTATGCCTTCGGTCTCTTGCAGCCCGAGGGCGTCAGGGGAAACCAGTTGCGTCTCGATCCCGTCAAGCGCGTGGGCAACTGGTTCTTGTCGTGGCGTGTACCGGCAGACGAATCGCCTGCCGCGAGTGCCGCGGGTGATTTGGCGGTCGCTGCCGCGTCCCCACCGGCGCCGGCAATCGCTCCGGCACCATTGACCGCGGCCGAAATCACGGACCCGCACGCCGCGGATTGGACACTCCGTGAGGCGGCGCTGACGATGCTCAACGTGTGCGAGCGTGGCTTGACGCCGCTGTTTGCGATTATGATGTTCGCCGGGTATCTCACCCATTTGCGGCTGTTCCACCGCAGCGATCATCTGCCCATGCTGCTCTTGGCATTGGTGGTCGTTGCGGCCGTGTGGATTCACTTGTGGTACGCACACCAGGCGAGTAGCCGTTACGTGTTGACGATCGTGCTGTTGGCGACGCGCGGCGCTGCGATTGGAATTCTGGATTTTGGCCGGCTAGCCGAAGCGTGGTTTTCGCAGCGCTGGCCGCGGGCCAAATGGTCGGCCGCGACGGCCCTGCTCGTGCTGGCGATGCTCGTGGGCACGATCGACGCCGTGTCGAGCGACTTCAAAAGTCGCGAAGCACTGGCCGGACTGGGCAACTGGATTTACGACCGATACGGCGCATCGTCCGTTGTCGTCGGTTCGGAGAGCCAGTTGGCCGTCGTCGGCTTTTATGCACAGACCGAGGCCTTTCCGTTTCCCATGACATTGTCGGGCGACGCGCTAGCGCAATGGCTTGACGGCGTTGCGCCGGACGTCGTCGTAATTTCCAAACGTCGTCAACAGCCGGCTGATTATGAGCCGATCCTGGCCCAGCGCGAGCGTCTCGGCCTGGAGCTGATTCCGGCGGAACGTATTCCCGCCTCGACGAAAAACATGCTGGTGCTCGGCCGCATCCATCGTCCGGCCGACCTGGACCAGCAAACGACAAGCGCGCCTGTTCCACGTCGTTGACCCTCGTTCGTTTCCATCCCGCGGTGTCACTACTCAGTCATCCACCCGATGTATTTTTCGGTTCTCGCGGATAGCTCGGTGAAGATGGGCCTGGCGGTCGCCGTTGCCGCATCGCTGCTATTAACGCCCGTCGCCCGCGCCCTTGCCCGCCGCTGCAGCGTGCTGGACAATCCCGACAGCGTTCGCAAGCATCACGGTCGTCCGGTGCCGTTATGGGGCGGGATGGCGGTTTACTTGGCGCTGGTGGTGGGCTTGCTGGCGGTTCGTTTCGCATCGACGCCCAGCGCGGCATTCGACCAATTATCGACCACCGTCATCCTGGCGTGCGGACTCGTGTGTCTCGTCGGGTGCGTCGACGATAGCCGCGATTTGAACGCCCGTCTGAAGTTGCTGCTGCAAGTCGTGTCGGTGATCCCGGTCGTGCTGGCCGGTTATTCCTTCGATCGCGTCGTGGCGTTTGGCTATCCGATCGAGCTGGGGTGGCTGGGAATTCCGCTGACGGTGCTGTGGCTCGTCGGCTGTATCAATTCGCTCAACCTGCTCGATGGGCTGGATGGCCTGGCGTCGGTCGTGGGACTTTGCTCTTCGCTGATCATGGCCGTGATCGCCGTGAACACCGGGCATCCCCAGGTCGGCATCGTGGCCCTGGTGCTCGCCGGCTCGCTGGCAGGCTTTCTGGTTTACAATCTCCCGCCCGCCAGCATTTTTCTCGGTGATTCGGGCAGCATGGTCATCGGGCTGGTCGTGGGAATGATCAGCATTCAAGGGGCCCTGAAGACCAGCGCCACGCTCTCGATCGCCGTGCCGGCGGTCGTGATGAGCGTGCCGATGCTCGATACCGTGTTTGCCATCGTGCGGCGGAAATTGTCGGGCCAGGCGTTCGACGCCGCGGATCGCGGTCACATTCACCATCGCCTGCTCGAACGCGGCCTCACCAACTGGCAGGCGTTGTGCATCATTGGCGCGCTGTGCCTGACGACCGGCGCCGCAGCCACGGCTGCGACGCTTTTGAGCTTCGAATGGCTGGGCTGGATCACGGCCATTTCGCTGGTGGTCCTCCTGATTCGCACGCGCGCCTTTGGCCATCACGAAGTGGCGCTCTTCAAGCAAAAGACGGTTGCCGCGCTGGAGTACGTTTCGAGAATTGTCGCAGAACGCGCACATGGTCTTACGCCACCTCCGGTGCCCACGTGGCACTCGGCTTGGACGGACCTGGTTCACGCGCTGAATGAACGGCAGGCCGGCGGCTTCGAGCTATTGTTCGCCAACCGTGAGAAGCAATTGCGGTATTCCTGGCGGAGAACCGGTCCTCGGGTGGTGATCGTCGGTCAGCCGCAGGTGCTCGCCTTGCCCCTGGCTGACGGCACGTTTTGCCAATTGCAGCTCTTGGGACTGCCGGCTGACGCGCGAAACGACCTGCTGCCAACGCTCTTGTCGCTTTTGGAGACTCTTGCCGCGGTGGGACGATTGTCGGGGGAAGTCGTGCCGCCGGTTGAACTCGGCATCGACTTCCATCAAATCGCCGTGGAATTTGTCGGCCGCGCCGCTTGAGGCCCAGGGCAGGATCGGTCATGGAAGACGGCAGTCATGCTTTGCCCGACGTTCGTACGCTGGCCGGCTGGCGAACGATCGAGTCGACGACCGGTTGGCCGCGGCTGGCCGTCGGCGAATTCTGGCGGCATCGCGAGTTGCTCGGCTTCTTCCTGTGGCGCGACGTCAAGGTGCGCTATAAGCAGACGCTGCTGGGCGTGGCGTGGGCAGTTCTGCAACCGGCGGCCACGGTGACGATATTTAGCGTGGTTTTTGGCCGCTGGGCTCATCTACAGTCGGACGGCGCGCCTTATCCGGCCTTTTGCCTGGCAGGCCTTTTGCCGTGGATGCTCTTTGCCACCGGCGTCACGTCGGCCGCGAATTCGCTGGTCGGGAACGTGAACTTGATCACCAAGGTTTACTTCCCGCGCGTCCTGTTACCGCTTTCGAACGTGCTGGCGGCGCTTGTGGATTTTGGCGCGGCGCTTTTCATGGCGCTCGCTGTGCTCGGCTGGTATGGAACTATGCCGAGCGTTCGGTTGCTGCTGTTGCCGCTGCCGATTGTTCTGGTGCTGGCCACTGCGGCGGGCGCCGGCTTGTGGTTGGCCGCGCTCAATGCCCGCTATCGCGACGTACGTCACGCGCTGCCGTTTCTCGTGCAATTATGGATGTACAGCACGCCGATCGTTTATTCGCTGGCACTGGTACCGCCCGGGTGGCGGTCGGTTGCCGCGCTGAATCCGCTACTGACGGCCGTACAATGCTTTCGTTGCATCTTGTTGGGCGCTCCGGCGCCGGCGCTGGGGCTTGTGACAATATCGACATGCGCCGCGCTAGCGCTGCTGGCGACTGGGCTAACCGTGTTCCACCTCACCGAGCGTTCGGTCGCCGACACGATTTGAAGACTCATGTCCGATACGATCCTTCGCATCGAGCAACTCTCAAAATGCTATCGGCATGCCCGCGGGGCGCGCCGCCATGCGACCCTGCGCGATCGATTGGCGCGTATTGTGCGCGACACCGTGGACCGAGCAGCCCAGAAGCAAGCATGTAACGAGGAGGCGGATGCCTATTGGGCCCTGCGAGACGTTAGTTGCGACATTAGCCGCGGCGAAGTCTTCGGCCTGGCTGGTCCCAACGGCTCGGGCAAGAGTACGCTGCTGAAACTTCTGGCCCGCATCACCGAGCCCACGGCCGGCCGGGCCCTGATCCGGGGGCGCGTCGGCGCGCTCTTGGAAGTCGGCACCGGTTTTCACATGGAGCTCACGGGCCGAGAGAATGTCTATCTGAGTGGTGCAATCTTGGGCATGCGGCGGTCGCAGATTCGCAGCAACTTCGACGCCATCGTCGCCATGTCCGGCGTCGCGCAGTTTCTGGAGTTGCCGGTCAAGCGCTATTCCACCGGCATGTACCTGCGGCTGGCATTTTCCGTGGCGGCGCACTTGGAGAGCGAAATCCTGCTGCTCGACGAGGTGCTGGCCGTGGGAGATGCGGCCTTTCAGCAAACGTGCGAGGCGAAGATCCGCGAGCTGGCTCGCCTGGGTCGGACGATCCTGGTGGTCTCGCACGAAGCAGCCTTGCTGCGCCGCATTTGCGATCGCGTCATGCGGCTCGAGTGCGGACAGGTGCAGGCCATCGGGCATCCCGAGCGCGTCCTGCCCGCGGCGGCAGCGGCGGCCTGAATCGCCCACACGGTTCCGCTTCCTGATGCCGGCGCGGCCATGCCAGCATTCGATTCCCGGGATGCAGCCGACTCGGCGTTGACCCCTTCGGCACAAGCAGTTACTGTACGCCCCCCTGGCTGGGCCGTACCGCGAAGAGGCTCCGTGTCGTAAGCCCCGCGTCTGTTCTGCGAAGGTTCTTATGTCCGCGTCCAATGAGCTCGATGCCCTGGCGTTTGACGTACACGGACGTCGGTCATCGGGCGGCCGGACTTCACACGGCGCCGCGACCAGCCGCTTTGATCTCGACGTCGGAATCATCTATTCCGGCGAGCGCCATTTCATGACGCCGCTTGTGTCGTCGTTGGCCGATTCGGTGGGCGGTATCACCCCCCGCTTGATCCTGGTCGACAATGCCTCGGCCGATGGCGTCGCCGATTGGGCGCGGCCGATGCAGACCAAGGTTCTGCGTAACGAGAAGCCCCTCGGGTACGCGGCGAACCTGAATCGCATTCTTTCAGCCAGCACGTCCCGTTACGTGCTGCTGATGAACACGGACATGTATTTCGGCCCGGCCGACCAGTGCCTGGCCAAGATGGTCGCTTTCATGGATGAGCGACCGCGCACGGGCATAAGCATCTGCCAAATCTATCGACCGGACGGGAGCTATGGCTTTCCGGCACGCCGCTTTCCCACGCTGCGCACGATTGCCGCGCGACGCTTGGGGCTGGCACGCCTGCTCAAGAGGCCGCTGGGCGAGCACTTGTACCAAGACCGGCCGATCACCGACTGCTATCCGTGCGATTGGGTGAGCGGTTGTTTCATGCTCGTGCGCCGTGACGCCATTCAGGACGTGGGGCGGTTTGATGAGCGATACGTCAAATACTTCGAGGACGTGGATATCTGCCTGCGCATGGCGCGGGCCGGCTGGCAGGTGATGTTCAACGGCGGTACGCGTTGCTTTCACCACGAGCAGCGGGCCAGCCGCAAAGCATTTTCGCGCGATGCCTGGCGCCACGGCCGCGCCTACCTGCGCTGGCTGATGAAGTGGGGGCTGACGCTCCCCAGCTCGGGAGAATTGACCGCCAGCCGCGCCGAGGAATGGCTGACCACGGGCAAGCGCATTGACGCGGCGCACATCGTTGTCGGGCCTCCGCATGGCGGACTCAACCGCGACGCGGCAACTCAAGAAGCAACGGCCAATCGGCCGGCCGCGTAGTCGGCGGCTTACACGATCCCTTTGCGCACGGCCCACACGGCAGCCTGCGTGCGATCGTTGACGCCGATCTTGCGGAGCACGTGCTGTACGTGTTCTTTCACCGTCTCGACGCTGATCTCGAGGCTCTTGGCGATCTCCTTGTTCGACAGGCCGAGCGCCAGGTGACGGAGCACCTGCGTCTCGCGCTGCGTGAGCGAGGCTTCGTCGTCTTCGGTCTTCTTGCGCGTGGCCATCGTACCGGCCACCTTGCTCAGCTCGCCGTGGTCGCCCGTTCCCTCACGCGTGGTGACGGCGTGAATCGTCTCGAGCAACTGCTCGCGCGTGCAGCCCTTCAGCAAATAGTCGCTGGCACCCAGGGCGTTGGCCCGCGCGATGTACGTCGGATTATCGAAAGCCGACAGCATGACGACGCGGGTTTCGGGCAGGTCCTTGTGAATCTGCTCCAGCGCCGTGAGGCCGTCGTCGCCGCCGTCCATCATGCGAATGTCCAATAGCGCCACGTCTGGCTTGTGCTTGTGCGCCATCTCCACGGCTTCGCTGGGATGGCTGGCTTCGCAGATGATTTCCACATCGGTGCCGGCCAATAAGCTGGCTAAGCCTTGGCGAACCACTTCATGGTCGTCGGCGATCAATAGCCGTACGGTCATCAGAACACTCCTGGGGGGCGTCGCGTAGAGAGCACAGAGGTCATTCGACCCCTAAAAGTATTAGCGTAGCCACCCGGCGCAGGCGGAACAACCAATACGGCGCAACAGTTGTAACACGATCCTCACAACTGCTGGCTAATGAGCAGCTTGCCGCGTTGACCTGGCACATCGCGTGACGTAGATATTTGACGACACTTGCGGTCCCTTCTCCCCACGGACCTTGTCCGAGCCGCATTTGTCGCCCCGGCGGCCCTGCCGCTGGGGGGCAGGAAGAACGTTAAAGACGAATATAACGACGGCGATCGGGTGGCCCTCGAACCTCAAGGGGTACCGCCCGCAGCGCGTCGTTGTCGGCTGTCACCGGAACGCAGCCGCAGAAGATAAACAAGCGCGATGACCGCGACCGCTGCGCGAGGGACTTTGCGCTTGGTTTTCGGCCGCACGTCCGCGCCCGGGCGAGGCTTTCCCCATGAAGCGAGGGTCCTTGTTGCTGGTGGACGATGATCGTCCCCTGTTACAGTCCATGGCCGCATGGTTGCGCGAGCTGGGATTCAGCGTTGATGCGACAACCGGTGTGGCCGACGCCAACGCGGCCTTGGGCAAAAAGCAATACGACTTGGCGCTCGTCGATGTGCGCCTCGGTGACGGCGACGGCTTCGACATCCTGGCGCACTGCCGCGAGCAACGCCCGGGCACGGCCGTCATTCTGATGACCGGCTACGGTACCGTCGAAACCGCCGTCGAAGCGATTCGCGCCGGCGCCGCGGACCTGGTGACCAAGCCGATCGTCGACGACGAACTGGAGATGGCCATCGATCGCGCCATCAACCACCGCCGCGTCGTCGAAGAGAACAAGAATCTCAAGACTCAGCTCGACATCCGCTTCGGCATGGAGAGCATCGTCGGGCACGACTATCGCATGCGCCGCGTTTTCGAGATGGTGCAAAGCGTGGCCGACACTCGGGCCAGCGTTTTGATCACCGGCGAAAGCGGCACCGGCAAGTCGATGATCGCGCGGGCCATTCACCGGCAAAGCCGGCGGCGCGATAAACCTTTTGTCGAAGTGGCCTGCGGCGCGCTGCCCGAGACGTTGCTGGAAAGCGAGCTATTCGGCCACGTCGCCGGCGCGTTCACGAGCGCCGTCAGCGACAAAACGGGCAAATTCAAGCTGGCCGACGGCGGCACGATCTTCTTAGACGAGATCGCCACGGCCAGCCCGGCCATGCAGGTCAAGCTGCTGCGCGTGCTGCAAGACTTCGAGTTCGAGCAGGTCGGCGGCACGAAGACCTTCAAGGTCGACGCCCGGGTGATCCTCGCCACGAACGAGAGTCTGGAAGAACTGGTTCGAGCCGGGCGTTTCCGCCAGGATTTGTATTACCGGATCAACGTCATCAATGTCGAAATACCGCCGCTACGCGATCGCGTGGCGGATATCCCGCTTTTGGCCGCGCACTTCCTCCAGGACGTGTGCGAGGAGTGCGGCAAACAGGTGCCGGGCTTCACCGATGAATGCATGACCGCGCTTGAACACTATCACTGGCCCGGCAACGTACGCGAACTGGCCAACGTCATCGAGCGGGCCGTGCTGCTGGGCAAAGGCGGGCCGATCAGCGTCGAAGATCTGCCGGCGGCTACGGTCGCCGGTGGCAGCGGTCGCGCGCTGGAACCGGTGGCCGGCCGCACGCTCAAGCAAGCCCTCGAAGAACCCGAGCGGCGGATCATCCTGGAAGTGCTGGAAAGCAACCAATGGAACCGGCACGCCACGGCCGATTCCTTGGGCATCAACCGCACGACGCTGTACAAGAAGATGAAGCGGCTGGGGTTGGAAGACCGGCCCTTCGTGCGGATGTAATTCCGCCGAATGTAGGGTGCACTTTGCGCACCATGACCAAAAGAAAGTGCGTCGGTGCCCACAGGGCACCCTACGGCACACTGATGGGTGCCATGCTTTTTCGCCGCAGGCGAATAAGCATGCTGTATGAGCAGCCTATTTGAGGTGCATGGACAAGCGGAGTATCTCTTCGCCACGTCTGCCGACAATCAGTACGTTGGCGTCTTGCTGTCTCAGAAGTCGGCGAAGGCGGACGAGCCGCTCCCCAGCCACTTGAACACCGGCAATCTCGCTTATTGTGTCGCCGGGACGAATATCCGCCTCCGCTGCGGGACTCATTGCGTCGACCGTATCTACGACCACGATCCCATCGCGACGTATGATGTGCAACCCGCTCCGATCGATGGACTCCGGCTCGTTCAGTCGATTCGTGGGGCGGAGATATAGGCTTTTCTTCGGAAAATCGAACGTGACCACAAAACGTGATAGCAGTTGCATCCCAATGCGGTTTTCGTCGAAAACGGCTGTCGAGAATACTGGCCCCTTAGCGAGGTGCCCTCCGATGGGAAGTTCATCGAGCTGAACCATTGACTTAGATTCTATTTTATTGAGATCCTGAAAAAGAGCTGAACCGACGTCGCGCGCGCTGCCGTTGGCAATCCGTTGTTTCGCAAGGTACGACTTCAGGATGCCGTCGCCGCTCGCGCCTGTATCGATGGTGAACACCTTTGGAGATCTCCAGACGTTCTCGATCTTGATTTGTGGTTGCTGAAACTCGCCGAGCTTAAAGCGGATGGGCTCTTCGGGGACCGTGCCAAGATCTCCGAGGAGTTCACACACCCCGCGGTCGAAATCGATGCGGACGACTTTGTTAGATAGAAAGTCCATTCCGAGCAAGCCGTACAGTCGTTCGTCCCACGCCTCGCGGAAGCTTGTTAGATCGGCGCATACGACGCGACGTACCGTCGCACGAAGTTCTTCCTTGCCGATGCGCGCTTCGGGTGCTGCGGCCACTGCGACCTTGACCGGGCCAGATGGAGCGCGCAGCCATGTCGACTCGTCCGGTTCGAGGTCGATCAAGGATTTATCGATCACGGTCCTCGTGCAACCAGTATCGAGGATGAAGAAGTGGGTCGTCCCGGCAATTTGAACGGGAAGAAACACGCCGTCGCCGTCGTGGCCGATCGTAAAAGACTCGATGACCTCTTCACCGAGCGCCTTGGACCCTGTAGCAATTGAAAGTGACAGTAATGCGATCGCCAGACATACAGCGAACGCACACGCGATGATTTCGCAGGACTTGACGGAACGCATCACGAACCTCCATGCCGATATCCTTGACGTTTCTACGTCATCCGTTTTTCCGCCGCACTCCGCCCCATCCACCGATTGGCACTCCACAGCACCGCCAATAACACGGCCCATTGCGCCAATACGGTGCCCACGTTTTCGATCCGGTCGGGACGCAGCCATTCGACGAGCCGGGCGGAGAGGGCGAGCGACGCACCCTCCTTGGATTCGGCCGCCGGGAACGTCTGCCAGAAGAACCACGCCAGGAGCACGACTCCTTGCAGGGGAACCAGAATGCCCATGATCACGGTCCACCAGCGGCCGATCGTCATCTGGTTGCATGGCAGGTTGATGTAGCGACTGCGGAACTGCTCGAGCCCGTAGCGGGCCGCGACGAAGGCGAACATCAGGCCGCTGGGAATCAACGCCGTGGCCCACACCCAATCCTGGTTCTTGAGGAAATCGAGGCTCAAGGCGCTCGGCACGCCGCCGGCCAGACCCAGGACGCCAGCAATCACGAGCGCTCGGTTCCGCGTCAGGCCCAAGTCTTGCAGTCCGCGTACGGCCAACTCGACCATCGAGATCAGGGACATGAACGCCGCCATGAACAGCGCGGCGAAAAAGAAAATCATGAACAGTCCGCCCGCCGGCATGCGGGCAAACAGTTGTGGAAACCAGATAAAAGTTAATCCTTCGTTGCCGGCCCCGACGATCTGTTTTTCGGCCTCGGGCATGATGGCAAAGATCGTGCAAAGCACGGCCACGCCCGACAGGAGCGAGGCGATGTTGTTCCCGATTCCCAACAGGAAGCAATTGACGCTGCTGTCGTCTTTCTGACGGACATAAATCGCGTAGACCGTGATCAAACCCCAGCCCGAGCCGGTGTCCCAGGCGTTCTGTGTGAGTGCTTCGAGCCACATCCGGTAGTCGGCCAGTTGCGACCAATCGACCGTGAAGATGAAGGCTAACCCCTTCTCGGCACCGGGAAGCAGGACGGCCCGCACAGCCAGCGCCACGACCAGGAAAAACAGGCTCGGTAGGAGGAGCGTCGTGACGCGTTCGATGGCGCCGACGCCGCGCCAGATCACCAGAAGTGCGAGGCTCATGCTCACAAAGTGCCACACGAGCGGCCGTGGCCCGGCGACGAACTGGTCGTAAAACTGCTGCGGGTCGGCACTCGCCAACTGGCCCGTGCAGGAGACGATCAGATACTCGAGCACCCAGCCGGTGATCACCGAGTAGTAGAACATGATCGCCACGGCGGCCATCGTGATCCAGGCTCCCATCCAGGCGAATTTTGGGCCAACCAGGCGGACGATCGAACCCAGCGGCCCGGCCCGCATGCCGCGCCCCAGGCCGAACTCGAGAATGATGAGCGGAATGCTCCAGAGGAAAAGCGAGATCACCCACGGAACGAGAAACGTCCCGCCGCCGTTGCTGGCCAGGATGCGCGGGAAGCGCCAGATGCTGCCCGTGCCCACCGCCATGCTGAGCATGGCGAACAACAGGGCCCAGCGCGAAGAGAAGGATTTTTGATCGTCCATCAGAGCGTCGCGCTTGGCTTGGTTACAGCGAATCTACATACGCGCGCAGCTCGGACAACTCGCGCTCGTATCCACCCGACAGAATCGGGAAGCGGCACCAGGTCTTCGGATCCAAGTTTTCGTCGTCCAAGTGGAAGCTGGGGGCGTAGCGCTCGCGCTTCCATTGATTGCGGCACCACAGGCGAAAGAACCGTTCGACCCATTGTCCTAACTGCTGCGCCGAGTATTGCGGGAAGCGTGGTTGCATCTGCTGGAAGACTTCGACCGGCGCGAGCTTGTCGCGAATCGCCGCGCGCTCGATGGCGTCCAGCAGTTCGTAAGGCATCAGGTCGGCTTCGTCCGTTTGTCCTGATTCGGAGGGGCGCAGCTCGGCCGTCGGGGGCTGGCAATTCACCGCCGCGAGCGCCGGGATGCACCGCCCGCCCTCGGGACCCGTCACTTCCAGCCAGCGCAACCAGGAGCGCAAATACGCCTTGTCGATGCCGGCGATCGGCGAGAGGCCGCCACTGGTATCGCCATCCATTGTGGCGTAACCAACGGCCGCTTCTGAGCGATTGCTGGTCGACAGCAATAAACCCGATCGAAGGTTGGCCAGCATCCACACGCCCGGCGCGCGAACGCGGGCTTGAATGTTCTGCAGCGCCAGGTCGTCCTGTTGCCAGGAAAGTTCGCGGCCGATCGCCCGTGAGACCATCGTCACGTAATCGTGTACGAGCCTGTCGACGTCGAACTCATAAAACTGCGCACCGATGGCTTGGGCGACGCCAGTGGCGGCATCGCGCGTGGTTTGCGAACTGTTCCGCGTCGACTGGTAGACGCACGTGACCAGTTGCTTGATGAGATGTGCTGGCGACGTCGCTGCGCGCACGCCGGGCAGATAGGCCAGCTTCTGCTTGTAGGCTTCCAGTCCCAGCTCACCGACACCCAGATCGACCATCATCGCGGCCAGACAGGCCACGGCCGAGGAATCGGCCCCGCCGCTGGCCGAGATCACGACACCGTTCGAGCGGCTTTTCCGCATGTAATCGAACAGTCCCAGCGACACGGCCCGGGCGAATTCTTCTTCTTTGACGTGAGGGCCGGTTTCCCAGGCAGCACGCTCGACCTTCGTGCTCTCGGGCTGCAGACGCGGATAGTCGAAGGGCGCCGTCACGGTCGCGCTATCGACGTCGAGCCGCGGCTCGAAGCTTCCCAGCCGCGATTGCTGCATGCGCGTGGCGTCGACATCAACCACGGCCGAGGTCAATCGCCAATCGGCGAACGAAAACCGCGGGCCCGTGGCCGCGAGTTTGCCACCCGAGGCAATGAGCGCTCCGCCGTCGTAGATCGCGCGTCCCGCTTCGTTGCCGAGCAAGTTGGCATAGGCGTAGCTGACGCCGAAGGTACGCGAGCCTTCGAGCACGAAGCGGTGGCGAATCTCCATCTTGCCAAAGGCAAAGTGGCTGGCGCTGGGATTGAGGATAATATCCGCGCCGCGCCGGGCCAATTCGGCCCCCGGACGCTGGGCAACCCAGGCATCTTCGCAAATTTCGAACCCGATCTTGATGCCGCCGACGTTGAAATCGATATCGCCGATTGGGAACTTGCCTTCGCCCAGCGTTACTTCGGCCCGCTGCCCGACGGGCCAGGGTTTGAACCAGCGCGGCTCGTAGTGAATTCCATCGCCTGCCAGGTAGCGCTTGGCGACAAGGCCCAGGATCCGCCCGTCCGCTACCAGGCACGCCGCATTGAACAGGGCGTGCTGATACGGCACCGGCAGGCCGAGCGAGACGACGATCCCTTTCGTATGCGGCACGATCTCGGCCAGCACCGCGGCCGCCATGTGCTGCACGGCCGGCGATTGAAAGGCGTCCTCGCACCCATAGCCCGAGATGCACAGCTCGGGCAGGCAAAGAATACTGACGCGTTCGGCTCGCGCGGCGGCGACGGCCGCAAGAATGCGGTCGCGATTGCCGTTCCAGTCGAGCGGCGTTTGATTCAACACCGCGGCCGATAACTTGACGAGCTTCATGGATCGCGGGGACGCCGTTTAATTCAACAATGTGGGCGGAGTTTTCAGCTGACCAATTTTACGTTACACGCATGCGGAAGTCGTGCGGTGACCATGAGACCGGCAAGGTCCGTAGGCGGGATCTGTAGGGTGCCCTGTGGGCACCGTGACGCGAGACCCTTTTTTCTGGTGCGCGCAGCGCACCCTACGGCCCCGGCACCCGCTCAGCCCGTAGGGTGCCCTGCGGGCACCGTGCCGCGAGAACTTGTTTTCTGGCGCGCGCAGCGCACCCTACGGCCCGGCGCCCGCTCAGCCTCCGAGCGCCTGCCGCAATTCGCCGATCTGGTCGGCGTTTTGTTGCGATTGACCCACGACGTCAGCCAAATCCGAACGCAATTGGGCAACGGCCGTCCGCAGGTCGGCAATCTCCTGACGCAGGGCAGCGATTTCGCCGTTCTGAACCGGTGGCGCACTCGACACCGCTGCTGGGCGCGGCGCCGCGGCTGCCACGGGTGCTTGCGCGGCCTGCACCGGGCGCGGCGCGCCGTCGCCGCCGTGCTCGCCGTATTGCCGCTTTAGCTTTTCCACTTCCTCCGGCAGGTACAGGGCGTGCGAAATGATCTGGCCGCGCCCTTCAGGCGTGAGAGCTTGGATGAGCCCTTTGGCCTTGAGCGAATCGAGCAGTGTGCGCAGCGTGGTCAGGTCGGGAATCGGGTCCATCCGCGCCGCGCGGCCGCGCAGGTCGCCTTCGGTCTGGGCGCCGCGCAACAAGAGCTCGGCCATGATCGCTAGCTCGACCTTGTCGACCCCCAGCCATTCGTACATGTAATGCCGGTACTTGCCCACCCGGCCGCTCCCCTGCACGGCGGCCAC
The DNA here is from genome assembly GCA_035546535.1 of Pirellulales bacterium. NCBI lineage: Bacteria > Pseudomonadati > Planctomycetota > Planctomycetia > Pirellulales > Pirellulales bacterium. The sequence goes on from DASZWQ010000153.1 coordinate 40,359, forward strand.
GGCGCCCAGCAGGCGCAGCCGATCGAGCGACTCTTCCACCTCGTGCGGCTCGTACTGCGTGAGCGGGTGGCGGTTATTTTTTTGATTGCAGCCGGTCACCAAGCCGTTGAGCGACAAAGGATAGGTGTCAGGCGTCGTCTTGGCCTTTTCCACCAGAACGCCCAGCACGCGCCGGTCGATGGCCCGGATTGGTTGCCAGCGCGGCTGGTGAGCTTCATCTCCGGCGGCCGCTTCGTCATGGGTCATGGGTGCGAATTCTCCGAAAGCTCCGCGACGGCAACTGGTGAACCACGGGGACGCTCCCTGCGCCCGGAACGGTTATGCCATGTGAGGCGCGGGGCGTCCAGAGATACCGGCGGCGGCCACTTTCCGCGCGCCGCGCCAGCGGTTAAGTTCGTGGCTGTGCGCCTCTTCACTGCGTCGTTCAACATGCCTCGTGCATCCCAACAAATCCAAGGAATCTGCCATGAAAAAGTCGCTGCTCATCGCCACCGTTTGCACGCTGCTCGTGGGCTTGTCGTACGCTTGGGGTGCGGTCGATGACAAAGCCGCTGGCGCAAAGGATGGCAAGCTGTTGTCGCACAACGTCTACTTCGCCTTGAAGGAAGCGACGCCCGAGGCCAAGCAAAAGCTGGTCGA